>CAZTIE010000068.1:0-7987 GCA_964613645.1 uncultured Verrucomicrobiales bacterium | reverse complement strand
ACAATTGATGATACTATTCGAGAATACGGTTTGTTTTTGGAATGACTATAGAATACAGCAAACAATTTAAAAAAGTCTTAACAGACGCTAAAAAAAACATCCCAACTCCTCATCAATATTAAGAAAATTTTAACTACATTAAATATAAACTGTACATAGCGCTTGTTAGACGCATAACAAGCATTAGTCCGTACTGGAAATTACATGTTTTTAATTGCCCTTAAAATGTTAATTGGTGATAAAGGAAAATACCTTGGTATTATCCTTGGGGTATCCTTTGCGTCCCTTATCATGACACAACAACCTGGTGTATTTTTGGGCATTATGTCACGCGGGTACAGTTTTATTACCGACATTAACATACCTGATATTTGGGTTATGGACCCTGCTGTAAAATTCATTGATGATGTTATCCCGTTATCCTCAACTCAACAATATCGTGTTGCCTCAGTTACAGGTGTTAAGTGGGCCAAACCACTGTATAAAGGCGGGGGTCTTGCACGTCTGCCCAATGGACAATCCCAAAAATGCGACATTATCGGCATTGACGATGCCACTCTTATTGGCGGGCCATCTGACATGGTGTATGGAGAACTAAAAAATTTACGTCATGGTAATAGCATTATTATCAATGAAGAAGGTATACTTAAAAAATTACAAATGACAGACCCTAAAACCGGCAACATTACTTATCTAAAGTATGGCGACTCACTGGAGTTAAATGATCATCGTGCTGTGATCGTTGGTACAGCAAAAACCAACTCTACCTTTTTTTCAAATCCTGTTATTTATACAACCTTTTCACGCGTCAAAGACTTTGTACCTGGGCAACGCAAAATGCTGAGCTATGTTCTGGTTAAAGCACAAGATGGCGAATCACCTGAGAAAGTAGCCAGTGATATTACAAAAAAAACGGGCCTTAAGGCCTTAACAAAAGAAGATTTTAAACAAACAACTTACGATTACTATGTAGGCAACACAGGTATTGCTATTAATTTTTCAATATCCGTTTTATTGGGTTTTTTAGTAGGCGCTGCAGTTGCCGGGCAAACATTCTATAATTTTACGCAAGAAAATTTAAAATATTTTGGTGTTCTAAAAGCCATGGGCACCAGCCAGAAAACCTTAGTATTAATGATTCTGCTGCAAGCCTTAACTGTGGGTATTATCGGTTACGGTATTGGGCTTGCCTTAACAACATTTTTCTTTTGGCTATCACAATCCAACGCATTGCTGGCCTTTAGGTTTACCTGGGGCCTTATGATTTTTAGCGCTGTTGGTGTTGGTATTATCACAGCAATTGCCGCCTTAATGAGTGCACGCAAAGTTTTGAAACTTGAAGCTGCTATCGTGTTTAAGGGGTAGAGCGTATGCAAACAAAAAATATCATTCACTGTGAAAACCTTTTAAAAACTTACAAGATGGGTGATACAAAAATTAATGCGCTTAATCACACTGATTTTAGTGCACAAAAAGGTGAGCTTATTATTTTATCCGGCCCCTCAGGATGTGGCAAAACAACCCTTATTTCTGTCATAGCTGGTATTTTAGGATGTAATGAGGGCACATGTACAATTTTAGGACATGATTTAACAAAAATGAGTGAGAAAAATCTCCTCCAGTTTAGAGCCAAAAATATTGGCTTTGTCTTCCAACAATTTAACTTAATCCCCACCCTTACCGTTAGTGAGAATGTCTCTATTCCACTTGTGATAAATGGCATAGAACTCGATACTGCAAAAATAAAAGCACTTGATGTCTTAGATCATGTCGGTCTACGTGCGTATGGCGACTATATGCCACAGCAATTATCTGGTGGTCAGCAGCAACGTGTAGCTATCGCACGTGCATTAATTCATGATCCAAAAATAATTGTTTGTGACGAGCCTACAAGCGCCCTTGATAGTGTAAACGGACGTAATGTTATGCAAATTTTAAAAAGTCTTGCAAAAGACAGCCAAAGAACATTAATCGTTGTAACGCATGATAGCCGTATATATGATTTCGCCGACCGCATAGCTGAAATGGAAGACGGCATCGTGTTTAATACTTATAAAAATAACGGGTGATCCGCATGAAAAAAACACCAAACAAATTGCGCAAAGAAATTAATTTACAAATTGCATTTGTCGTAGAGATTTTTAAAAAGCATATTTTAAAATTCAACCATAAAAAAGCACTTAACCACATAAAAAATACGCCCTTAAACATACATACTGTTCTAATTGGTGTTGGTATTTTAGGTTTGCTGGGTGCCATAAATATGATTTTTGTAACCAACCGTATTGTACCAGAGGTTGATCCCCTGGTTGCCCCACCAGTGCCAACGTTTAAACATTATATTGCAGCACCTGGCATTATTGAAGGACATGCCGATAACAGTAAATTAGGCACCTATCAAAATGGTATTGTACACGACATTTTTATCCGTGTTGATGATCATGTGAAAAAGGGTGATAAACTGTTTGAATTGGATTCAGAAAATGCAGCAGCAGAACTGGATATATATACAGCGCAACATAAAGAAGCAGAAGCATTTCTTAAACAAGCACAAGCTTCTTTAAATTCAACAAAATTTAAGCATGATATTGCAACACAGGTGAAAGATGTACGCGCTATCAGTAAGGAGGACAGACTTTTGCGAAAAAATGCGTATTTATCTGATAAAGCCGCATTTGATAAAGCAACGGTTGCTGTAGAGGCCGCACAAGCAAAACGCCATCTCGCTGAAATACAGTTAAAACAAATGACGATCCGTTCACCGGAAGATGCAACAGTTCTTCAAATAAATATTCATAAAGGTGAGTTTGCAACAGCACAAACAGATAATGGTCATATCCTCCTGGGCCAAACAAAAAAAATGCAAGTACGACTAGATATTGATGAAGCTGAAGCATGGCGGTATAAAAAAGGTGCGCGAGCAAAAGCCTACCTTAGGGGCAATAGCACAATCGCCTTTGATTTGGAATTTGACCATGTGGAACCGTTTATTTTACCCAAAGCATCACTCACCAGCAGGAACACTGAAAAAGTTGACACACGTGTTTTACAAGTTATCTATAGCTTTGAAATATCGGCAAAAAATGTATATGTAGGGCAACAAGTTGATGTGATCATTGAAGACGTTCAAGACAATAAGGAGGCAACATGATTTCCTTAATCAAAGTAAATAAAAAATTACCATCATACCTATATGTTGTCATGCTTCTTGCTATCATCACGCTCTTTTTGACGTCATGCACGCTAGGTCCAGATTATGAAAGACCAACATTAATATTAGAAGATTCTTTTAACAATGAAGAAAATATAGAAAAAATAGATAAAAAATTGAAGGATATTAAATGGTGGAAAAATTTTAATGACCCTATTTTAAACATACTTATTAATCGCGCTAATCAGCAGAATTTAGATCTTCAAATAGCGGCTAAAAACATTCAATTTTCACAAGAAAAAATCAACGGTTTAATTGGCCACTTGTTTCCAACAGTTGATATTAATGGAGCCCTTACAAAAACCTCCTCAAGCCTATCTATGCCACAAGGCCCAAATACAGAAAGTTCTTTTACAACCGTTAAAACAGGGTTTCAAACAACATGGGAGCTAGATTTTTTTGGCGCAACAAGACGCGGCATTGAAGCTGAAAATGCTAGCTTTGACGCCGCAATGCATCAATTTAATGGAGTCAAAATCGCTATTTTTTCATCTGTAGCACAACATTATATGCTTTATCAAAATGCAAAAATTCAAATTCAATTAACAGAAAAAATTGTAAAAAATTGGGAAACATCCCTTAAGTTACAAAATGATTTAGAAAAATCTGGCTATATAGCAAAAAAACATAGCCTTATCACCGATTCTATGTTACTGCAAGCCCGCAGCACGCTAAGTGACCTTAGAACACAACAAAAGACTACCGCCAATCAATTGGCTGTGCTTGTTGGCAAAAAACCAGAAAAGCTCAATTGTCTTCTTGAAAAAACCCCAAATAAACTCCCTAACATCACGAATGAAAAAATTCTATCCAATATTCCAAGTGACATTGTTTTTAACAGACCCGATGTACAAATTGCAGAACGAAATTTAGCGCAGCAAACAGCCCTAATCGGACTACAGAAATCACGCCTTTTCCCTCAATTTAGCATAACCGGCAATTATGTATGGCAAAATTATGCCGCCAAAAATTTATTGAATGGAAAAAATCTTGGCTGGAACATTGGACCCTTTATAAAAATACCCCTGTTTGATTTTGGGCGCATCCAAGCAGAGGTTGATATGCAAACAACAAAACGGGACATAAGCGAACTAGAATTTACACAGTCTGTGATGCTGGCCCTACAAGATATTGAAAAAAACCTGATGTATTTTAATACCCATCACGAACAAGCGCATTTTTTATATCAAAATATGATAAACTATAAAACCATTTACGACCTAACACACCAAAAGTATAAGGCCGGCCTTATAAACTATGTGGAAGTATTAGACAACGAATTACCTTATTTAATAGCCGCGCAAAATTATTATAATGCGCTCACAAATTTAAATCTAAGTTTTATTAATGTCTACAAGGCTTTAGGTGGTGGATATGGCGATTAAAATTTAATATTCACGCTATTAAGATTTTTAATAACATCATCTGTAATGTCAAACTTTTTATCTGCATACATAACAAGCATTTTATCATCCAGCTCTGCATTTAACACAATATTAAACCCATGTTTTTTAATAACAGCTTCGATAGCGTTATCTAAAAATGTTTGTAGATTCCTCGTAATGTCGTTCGCGTTTTTTAAAAATGCCTCTTTTTGATTTTGCAAACCATTTTCCAAATCCATAACTTTTTTTTGAAATTCTTTATTAAGTTTTTGAACTTCCAATCTTTGTTTGTTTTTTCGGGTAGGTAGCTTTTTTATGCGTACAGCCTCGTCACGCAATTGCACTTCTTTCTCTAAAAAATCTTGGTGCATTTTTTCACGCTCAGATTCAAAGTAACTTTCAAACTGCTTATAGGGGTTTGATTCTTCTTTAATACGCTTTGCATAAATAACGGCAACTTTAACACCTGAACTCTGAGTTGGTGCTGCAAGATCAAAAACATCATACGGCTTTGGAAAGTAGGCAACAGCAACCCAAATAGCTACAAACAAGATAGCTATTAAGGTCACCTTTTGTATAACGATTCTATATACCATTTTTATAGCGGCAGTGCATAACCAAGATTAATACGCTGTTCTTCATCAAACTTAGATTTTTTAAACGGAATTGCATAGTCTATACGAAGTGGCCCAAATGGTCCTTTCCAGATAATACCAACGCCCAATGATGCCCGCATTTTTTTGTCATCAAGAACATTGACACCTTTTGCAGGGCTATCCCACACAGTACCAAAGTCTGTAAAGACAGCTGCCTTTACACCGAAATCAACAGGTAGTCCAACAGGAAATTGTACTTCAACTGTTCCCTTCCAATATTTTCTACCACCAAGGGCATCTTTACGCCCCCTATTATCACGTGGCCCAAGACCAGCATATTCAAATCCTCTAAAAGAATCTGCACCTAAATAAACAGCATCCACAATGCGAACACGTTTGCTGCCCACTTTATCTACACGCCCTGTACCCAAACGGAAAAGAGTTGTTATATTTTCAACAGGTGTGTAAAAAACTGTTGCTGAAAGATCATTTTTCATATTATAAACATTACCACCAACACCTGTATAAGCATTCGTCATGCTAATAGTATAACCACGTGTTGGGTCTTGTGTACTATCACGTTTATCATACGTTAATGTGTGCGCAATCGATGATGATAAAGAGTTTTTTGGATCTGCTTGAATAAAGGGAGATGCATCCGTTGCTATTTGAGAAACAGAATCTTTATGTAGGCTATAGGCAAAACGCTGCGTTAAGTTTGGCGTCAGGTGATAACCAAGCCCCAAATTAAAACCAGTTGACTTTGTTACATAGCTATCAATACGTGATGATCTAATACTATACACATCAACACTGCCAGCCAGAGGACGGTCAAACAAATAGGGTTCTGTTATGCCTAAATTTATATCTTGATGACGCTTAGACACCCCAAGTTCTGCGTGAACAATTTGCCCCTTACCCATAAAGTTGCGCTCTGAAATACCCACATTAGCCATCAGTCCGTCTGTTGTTGAAAAGCCACCACCAAATTTCAATTCACCAGTACGCTGCTCTTCAACCTTCACCAGAAGTTTTGCTTGATCAGGATTCGTACCTGGTTCAGACTCAACACTAGATTCTTTAAAATATCCAAGGTCTTTAATATTTGTTTCAGAATCTCTGATTTTAGAAGCGTTATAAGCGTCTCCCTCATGCAACGTTAATTCACGTCTGATCACAGCGTCATGTGTACGATTATTACCCTTAATAGTAATTTTTTCAACGTAAACACGTGGACCTTCTTTAATTTCAAATGTTACGTGTGCTGTTTTTTGTGTATTATTGCGCACAATAATAGGTTCAACGGCAACAAAAGCATATCCTTTGCTACCTAAAGCATCCGTGATTTCTGTAACACTTTTTTCAATTTCTTTCGCAGAATAGATATCACCATCAGAAAAAACAATGTTCTTTTCTAAAGTATCAGCGGGTACATCTTTTACAGCACTGACAATTTGTGGTTTAACAAATTTATATTGCTCACCTTCATCAATAGAAAATGTTAGATAGTATTCTTTTTTATCTGGTGTTAACTCTGCAATGGCGTTAATAATTCGAAAGTCAGGATACCCATGGTTTGCATAAAATTGACGAAGAGCCTGTTGATCAGCCATAAAACGGTCTGGATCATAGACATCATCATTTGCAAAGAAACGCCAGAACTTATAACGTTTTGACATTAAAGTTTCTTCTAAACGACCTGTAGAATACTTTTTATTACCTAAGAAAAATATATTTTGAATGTGGGTAGATTCACCCTCTTCAATTTCAAAAACAAGGCTTACACGGTTATTATCTAACTTAATAATTTTAGGATCAACTTTTGCACTAAACCGTCCCATACGACGATACATTTCTAGCAACCGTTGCTGTGCGTTTTGTATATCGGTCTTTGATAGAATCTTACGTGGCTGCAACTTAATTTCAGCATCAATTTGCTCTGTCGTTAGCTTATTATTACCTTCATAAGCAACTTCATAAATTGTTGGGTTTTCTGACACCACAATATTTAAAGTACCGGCATTTTTTTGAACATTAACGTTCGTAAAGTAGCCTGTATTATAAAGATTTTGAAGAATCATATCTGCCGTACTGTTTGAAATTTCTTCTCCAACCTTCACGCCTAGTAAAGATTCAATCGTTACAGATTCAATACGTTTGTTGCCGGACACAACAACTTTTTGCAGTTTTTCTCCATATGCCATATTGATAGCAGATAACATAACTGTTGTGAGGAGTACTTTTTTCATGCGTCTCAAATCCTACTTTTTTATAAAAATAAATTTTAATTTTAGCTTCATTCTAAATGGATGTGCTCCATAAGGCAATAGCGTGCTCGTCTACATATCTCAAATTAACTATTTCGACATTTTCATAAAATATGAACAATATTTTTAAAGGTACCAGCATGTGATAATTACTTATCGATCCACCGTTTTAAATATTCATTGTGATAGGTTGTTTTTTCACCTTCATCCTTATGATTAAAGAAGTCACTTGTTTGATTATATTTACTTAAACCAGCCAATTTCATATTTTTATATCTTTCTTCCATTTCATTATATGGTACGAAAAAATATAGAGAAATTCCAAAGATCATAGAAAAGAACATTAATAGTCCTAAGACACCCCAAAGACCAAAAATCATATGAATATAAAAAGTTAAATATCCCGTAGACAGATACATCATAGCCTTTGCTAGTGCCCATGCTTTTGAGTATCTTGAAAACCTACTTTGAATGGCAAACGACCTAATCACAAGAGGTGTTGCAGGATCAAAACTAGCAGTCGATAAC
>CAZTIE010000067.1:0-8125 GCA_964613645.1 uncultured Verrucomicrobiales bacterium | reverse complement strand
TACATGCCAACGCAAGCGCCTGCAGTTCCAACTCCTGCGGCATCATCTACAGCCGATGCGCCAAATCCATGGTTTGGTGTTGGCTTCCAACATGTAGAGTTTGTCCGCCCTGGTGGAGAAAATGGCCGTGCTATATTGACAGCGCCAGATACGCAAAATCAAGTTTGTGTTGTTGCGTACAATCTAGGCACACCAAAAGGGCCGGGAGATCCGCAAACCCCATTTGGTTATGCTCTTGATATTAATGGGCGTAAAGCCTGTCGTATTGAGGCTTGGGGACAGCATGATATATTCTTCGATGATCATCCACAAAGTGTGTTCTTAGTGCATGCAAAAACAAAGGGGTCATGGAAACCAATGAAGGATATGCAAGCAAATGACTGGAATGACATGGTTGTTGTTCCTGCTGGTGGTCCGAATAAGTATAATAGTGCAATTGCTTCCTTTAATGGTATTCCTGGTAAAACGCATACGAACTATAAAAGCTACTTTGGTGGTTCAGGTGATGCCAATAATAAAGATAAGGTGATTACGCAAGATCCAAAGGTACTTGTTTATATGCCAACGCAAGCGCCTGCAGTTCCAACTTCTGCGGCATCATCTTCTGCTGAAACACCTAACCCATGGTTTGGACATGATTATAGCAACGATCTTACTTTTATTAAATTTGGCCAAGAAAATAGTCGTACTATCTTGACATATCCAGAAGGTGATAAGCAAGTTTGTGTCGCTAAAGTATCTTATAATAATCAAGAATATGTAAGGTTTGGTTATGTATTAGGTGCGGAGTGTGTAACGTCTATGGCAGGTGAACGTAAGGTTGCCTTAAGTGGAGATGATGCACGATTGGTACATGTTGCTAAAGGTGGTGCTTGGTTACCCGTTCCAGAAGCGGAGGCACAAGGTCATATTTCACAAGATAAGATGCTGCTACGTAATAAGACACTTGTGAACAATTTAAGCCCAGCGTATGCAAAAAATGTTGGTACAGGCGCGTATTATATTGATCATAAAGGCTTATGGTATGCAGATGGTAAAGGTGGGGAACATCACTTTAGTACAGACGTTGCTGGTAACAAAGAAAAAATTTACATCTTTGTACCTGGTGCGACAGCGACTTCAACAGCACCTGCAGAACCCTCAACAGTACCTGCAGTAGAACCCGTACCTGCGGTAGCTGAACCAGGTGCTGTAGTTCCAACAACACCTGCAGAACCCTCAACAGCACCTGCAGTAGAACCCGCACCTGCGGTAGCTGAACCAGCTGCTGCTGTAGCACCAACTGTACCTGCAGATCCAAGCGTGACGCAAACAGCGCAGGGTCCAGTAACTGAAGATCAGGTATTAACTGCCGTGAGCGAAGGTCGTGTGACTGTTGAAGATCCTGACGTTGCAATGCTGCTTGACGCACAAAAACCAATCTCTTTAGATGGTGAATCGTTCAAGTGGGTTGAATTTGGTAAAGGGTTTGCCTTGCAACCAGTATCACTTTCACCAACCAGTGGTGTGATCTGTCGCTTATTTGGTCCTAATAATCAGGCATATATTGGTAACGTATATAAAAACAACCGCACAACAACATCAGACATTGCGTTATCTGAGATAAAAGTCGGTGAGTTTGTATGTCGTGCTGGTACAGATCTTCAAGGTAATAGAGTGCACATTACATCGAAATTCCAAACTCTTGGAAATCGTGGTGAAAATGTCTTGTGGGCGCCAATGACAAGCACACAACCACCAATGTGGGAAACTGGTTATAAAGCCATTAATGCTGGTGGTGATATAACTGAAGATGAAAAAACCTTTAAAGCAAGTGGTGTATGTCGTCTTAGAAAGTCAGCAGATCCAACTAAGTTCCATATTGGGCGTGCTGTTGTTGATCAAAACAATACTTCACATTGTTATTTGAAGGCAAAAGGTGTTGAGACGGATATAACTGGTGAACATTTGCAAAGTGTTGAAGTTTTTATAAGACCAAGCCTTGCGCTGGCATCTGCTGCTGTTGGTCAACAGCCTGTTCAGCAAGCTCCAGCTGCTCCGGGTGTAGTGCCGGCAGCTGTTCAGGCACCGGCTCAAACAATATTTGGTTAATTTTTAATATGTATAGTTAATAAAAAAGCAGGGTCATGACCCTGCTTTTTTTTGTTTTATATTAGAGAATTTTAAACCTAGAAAGCGGTATTCTACGCTTAATTATCCTCTTCCTGTGCAATTAACGTGAGCATGTTGATCGCTTTTTTTTGTGATATTGGATTTTTTATTTTTGAAAATAATACTGTTGCTTCTCGTTGAAATTTGGTGAGCTCTATGCTCTGATGTTTTAATGTAGGCTCTTTAAGGGCAGTTGTCTCATAAGTTTGATATATGTTAAAAATGCTAGATACATTGAATTTTAAAATTTTTGAAAGCTCTATTAACTTTGAAGCAGACACTTTGTTTTGTCCATTTTCATATTTTTGCAGTTGCTGCATACTAACACCAAGTTGTTCGGCAACATTTCGTTGCGTTAAATTTAAAAATTGTCGCCGCTGTTTTATTGCTTGACTGATGTGAAGGTCAATAGGTAAGTTTGGGTGTGAGTTGTCTGACATTTTTAGCAGGAAACATTGTGTATTATAGCATGATAACACAATAAAGTGATTTTGAGTAAACTTTTAGTATAATTTTTTATATTCATGGATGTAATGTTATCTGGTACGTTAAGTAGAAGGACAGGAAGAGTGAACTATATGAAAAATAGAATACCGCAGCATGTTGCCATTATTATGGACGGCAATGGTCGTTGGGCAAAAAAACGCAAGTTGCCCTTAGTAGCAGGACATAAAAAAGGTGCAGATACTGCATATGCTGTTTCAAAATGTGCGCATGAAATGGGTGTTAAATGGCTTACACTGTATACATTTTCAACGGAAAATTGGAAGCGCCCGGCTTCTTGGCTTGAAGATTATAATCAACTTTTACAATGGTACTTAGATAGTGAAATAAAACAGCTTGTTAAAAACAATACTAAGCTACATGTCATTGGTGATGTTTCTAAATTCTCCACATCGATACAAGAGGGATTATCTAAAGCTATTGCAGATACACAAAATTGTACAGGGCTTAATTTGGTATTAGCACTAAATTATGGTGCGCGTGACGAGATAACACGTGGTGTGAAACATATTGCACAGCAGGTGAAAGACGGTAAAGTAGATGTGTCAGAAATTACTGAAAGTATGGTATCCCAATCTTTATATACTTGTGATATGCCAGATCCAGACTTGTTGATACGCACCAGTGGTGAACAACGTATAAGTAATTATTTGCTTTGGCAAGTTGCCTATAGCGAGTTTCGGTTTTCTGAAAAGTTTTGGCCAGATTATACGGCTAAAGATTTTACTGAAGACGTGTTAGACTATCAGAAAAGAGAACGTCGATATGGTGAGTACACCGATGCTAAATAAAAATCTGATTATCAGAATAGTATCATCATTTTTTATGATGCTAGCCTTATGGGGTGTTTTAACTGCTGGTGGATATTATGTCACGGGTGTTTTGTTAATGCTGACCATTTTGATGTTTTCAGAATTGCTCGTCATGTTTAAAAAGTCGCAGCGTCTAGGTTTAATTGCCCCTGTATCGTTTATCTTAATATTTAGCTGCTACATCTGTATTTCTATGATTACCTGGAATGACATCTATGTTCAAGACGGAATGAATACGATCATATGGTTGGTATTTCTTGTTGCTGCCAATGATTGTGGTGCTTATTTTATGGGAAAAACCTTTCAGGGCCCCAAGCTTGTCCCCTCAATTAGTCCTGGTAAAACCTGGTCTGGATTTTTTGGTGGTATTATCATAGGAACAGTTGTGGCGTATTTCTCTGCACAATATTTAATTGGATTGACACACAGTGATATGATAAATAACACTACAGGATTTGTGCTTATCTGCTTGTGTCTTTCTTTGTTTTCTCACCTAGGTGACCTATTTGAATCTGCGATTAAACGTTTCTATGGCGTTAAAGATTCAGGATCTTTAATCCCAGGACATGGTGGCATTTTAGATAGAATGGATAGCTATTTAATTACCAGTCTTTTGGCGCGTTTTTTCTTTTTTTAACACATAAGGTACGATAATTTTATGACTAAAAATACAAAACCAGAAATTTCGATTGTTATCCCTGTGTATAACGAACAAGCTGGGTTACAAGATCTTTTTACAAGATTAATGGGTGCTTTGCAAAAATTAAACAGATCGTTTGAAGTGATTTTAACAAACGATGGTAGTGTGGATAAGTCTTATTCTATGCTGAAAGATTTTCAAGAAACGCATCCTAAGACTGTACGTATTATTGATTTTTTGGGGAATTACGGTCAACATATGGCGATTATTGCAGCCTTTGAACGCACAAAGGGCGATATTATTGTTACTTTGGATGCAGACCTTCAAAACCCGCCAGAAGAAATATATAAGCTGCTAGAACAATTTGATGCTGGTTATGACTATGTAGGAAGCTATCGTGCCAATAGGCAGGATACTTTTTTTAGAAAGTACGTATCACGCCTTATTAATTGGGGGCGTGAAAAAATTACACATATTAAAATGAAGGATCAAGGGTGCATGTTGCGTGCATACTCTCGTAATATTATTGATAAAATTGTTGAAAGTAAGGAAGCGTCAACATTCATCCCAGCTCTTGCTTTTCATTTTGCGCAAAATCCAACAGAGGTTGAGGTGCGTCATGATGAACGCGCTTATGGTGAATCTAAATACAGCCTGTATATGCTGGCACGTTTAAACTTTGATTTAATTACAGGTTTTTCTTTAGTACCCTTACAGATTTTTACGTTATTTGGTATTTTGATATCAGGTATTTCTGGATTGTTTTCGCTGTATATGATTGGGCGTAGATTTTATTTCGGACCAGAACTTGAGGGTGGTTTTACACTTTTAACCATCGTCTTTTTCTTGTTAAGCGTCTTAATTTTAGGAGTTGGTTTAATAGGGGAATATGTGGGACGCATATTTCAATCTGTAAGCCACCGACCGCGTTATGTGATTCGTCGTATTTTAGAAAAAGAATAATTTGCTCATACATATGATATATGATTAGAAAGAGGTAGTATGTCTGTTCATGCTTTCTCTATCTTGGATGTTCAATAAAGTCAAATCTTAAACATGCAGTAATGATAGCGTGCCTTGCGTTAGCATATTCCTCATATTATCTGCACTTTCAGCTTCAATAATCACGCCATTTTCAATAACGATTGCCTGATCTGCGATAGTTAATGCCGCATAGATATTTTGTTCATTTAAAATAATAGACATGCCCGTTTTTGATAAATCTTTAATTTTATTAAAAAGAATTTGAACAATATTGGGGGCAAGACCTTGGCTTGGCTCATCTAAAATAAGAACTTTTGGTTGCGCCATAAGGGCGCGGCCAATACAAACCATTTGTTGCTCTCCACCAGATAATGTATCAACTTTTTGGGTACAACGTTCTTTTAGCCTTGGAAATAAATCATAGACAGATTGCAATAAACTTTGAACATTTATTGTTGAGGGGGCTAGCGTCTTGACGAGTGCTCCAACTTCTAAATTCTCTTGCACAGATAGCCCATAAAATAGCTCTTTATTTTCAGGTACATAAATAATGCCTTTTTGGGCAATTTCATGCGACTTTAAATTTTTTATGGAAACATCGTTGAATGTTGCTTTATCTGCAGTAAAAGGCACAAGCCCTGCTATCGCTTTTGCAAGGGTTGTTTTTCCAGCGCCATTTAAACCCAAAATAGCCATAATGCTACGCATTGGGACGGTGCAAGAAATCCCATCAAGAATTTTTGCACCTCCAAGTGTCACCGATAAAGATTCTATTTGAAGCATTTGTCACTACTTAACTACTGCGTATTACCGTAACGGCTAATAATAAAGTCCATTTGTGCTTGTGAACACATGCCCAATTGCACTGGGTTTTGTGGTTTAATATTTGGTGAGTTCCAGTGTGTTTTCATCTTAATAGCCTTAATTGTAGGCTTTGTTGTGCTTAACAATTCGCAAATTTTTGAATCTGGTATGTTTGGGTAATACTTTACAAGCCATGCAATTGCATCGGGGCGGTCACCACGTTTTGATACAGCAACATAACGTGTTTTTTTACCGCCTAAAACATTATCAGGTGTCACAACCTTTGTTAGTACTAAGCGTGCTTCAGGATCTTCTTCACAGCGTTTAATTTCTTCTGCTGTCAGTTGATTGTTTGTGATACTGTTCAAACCTTTTAGGGATGCTACTTCGTCGTCTGCGATTGCTTGAATTTCAATCATATGTAGGCCTGTGAAGGCTGAAATTTGTTCAAAAGAAAGTGCTGTATTTTCAATTAACCATACAGCTGTTGCTTTGGGCATTAATGGTGCTGTCATAATTAAGTTTCCTCATGTTAAAAGTTGCACTGTCCATATGACGAAAAAGCATATATTGTAGAAAAAATGCCTTTTACATCCATGACAGCAATTTGTGAAATAATGGAATCACTATTCATATTACTAAAAAATACATGTATATGCCACATAAAAAGATTTAATACTTATATTGCCAACCATATATTACGTGTGTGAGGATATTGATGTTAAGCAAAAGGGGTGCAAAATTTGTTAGTTTATTACGGTACATTTTTAGAATTTTTCGAATTTGTTTTATTTGCGCTGTTATTTCCAGTCTTGGGAAAAACACTGTCCACCACATTTACAATTGAACAACAGGTAACGTTGCAGTACGGCCTTTTTTGGATTGGATTTTTAGGCAGACCGCTTGGCGCGCTTTTGTTATCGCCCCTGGGGGATGGCGTCAGCCGAAAGAAAGTTTTGGTTGTGTCTGTTGTTGGCATGGCCTTTGCGACCATGTTTTTAGGATGTACACCCTTTACAATTAATCCTTGGATTACCGTTATTTACATTGCTATATTTAGATTATTACAAGGCGTTTTTACTGGTGTAGAATACGCTGCAGCCACAATATATACCTATGAATCCCATAGTAATAAACAAAAACAATCACAGTCTGTTGTTTATTTAGGCATCATGGCGGCGCTTGGAACAGCGGCGGCTTATATTGTTGGTGGGTTTTGTTATCTTGATTATTTAAATGTTATCCACTTTTGGCGCGCTGCGTTTATACTTGTTGGGTTCTTAGGACTGTGGACCGGGGGCTTACGTCTTATGCGCTTGCCGGATGATTTTCTTCAGCCAAAAATTGCAAAAACAAAAATACTGAATGCGCTTAAAGATAAAGCCGTTGTTAAAAATATGATTATTGCCTTCTTTTTAACGGGTATGTCTTTTGGCCCGTGGTATTACATTACAACATTTGTAAATACATATGGCATTGTGTTGCTAGAGAAGAAGGCGCCACTACCGTTTTTCCTAAATGCGTTTATTTGTCTTTTCATTTCAGTGATTATTTATGGCATTTTATGGTTTCAAAAAAAATGGCCGCCATCAAACAACCAGATTAAGGTATATTATATTCTGTTTGCGGCTTTACTAGCGCCTGCATCGTATTGGGTATTTAATTCAGCGTCTACTGTTGCTTACGTTTTGCCACAGTTACTGCTGGCTATAAGCTCTCAATTGATAGTTGTAAACGTTATCAGCTTAGCGCCATCTTTATTTAAACAAGAAATACGGCTGCGTACATTTGCTATCGTGCAGACATTATCATCTAGCATATTAGGGGGCAGCGCCCCCCTTATCTGCCACTGGTTAAGTGTAACGTTTGGGGGGAAAGCATACGCATCACTTTACCCCATTGTTTTAACGCTCGTGTCGTTGATCTGTTTTTGGTGCTTGAAGGGAATCACTACTATGAGAAATAAGGTACATTAATCTATCACCTTCCGCTTTACTAAAATACCCATTGCGTCTATGACACTTTTTTTTAAATTGTGGTATATCTTTAAATACTATCTGTATGCAACAAAATTTAGTCCATATAGTTAATTTTGTTAAACTCACCTGCTTCATAATCTCGTTGACCTTAGGCAAATACTTAATAATCACCTCTTTTAGCAGAACGTCTTTCCCATATTCTATAGTCATTCCAAAAACAAACCGTATTCTCGAATAGTATCATCAATTGT
>CAZTIE010000066.1:0-8221 GCA_964613645.1 uncultured Verrucomicrobiales bacterium | reverse complement strand
GCTGGTTCAGCAATATTTAGTTTAAGGTGTTGCACTTCAGTTTAGAACAGGGGATAAAAAAATGGTACTGGTGATTCCTTGTATACGAGTATGTTTTATGAAACAAAATAATTACTTGATTCTCCAGGTAAAAAGTAATTTTTTAGCGTTTAAAGTAGTTTGCTTTCAATCACTGTTCTTGTTTTACGTTCGTAAAAATGCGTTAATGATACAAAATTGTTATACAATAAATGTGTATGAAAAAATTAAAAGTTGGTACAAGGGGCAGTCCCCTTGCCCTTATTCAGGCAAACGCAGTTTGTGACAAATTAAAAAAAAACAATATTGAAACTGAACTGATGATCTTTCAGACGTCTGGGGATAAAAACCATACCTCTCCCTTAGCTGATATTGGTGGCAAGGTTCTGTTTGCTAAAGAATTACAGCACGCCCTGTTAATAGATGAAATTGATATTGCCGTCCATTCTTTAAAAGATTTAGAATCAACGCATCCCAAAGGCTTGCAGTTATTAACTGCATTGGAACGTGATCATGTGGGTGATATTTTTATTGCTAAAAAAGGGTATGCAAAACAATACATGCAAAAAGATGGAGACCCTTTCATCTTGGGCACATGTTCGCCAAGACGTGAACATTTTATACAAAATCTTTATCCAAAGGTAACTATCGTTCCTTTGCGTGGTAATGTTGGAACACGTCTTAAAAAGCTGGCAGATGGGCAAATGGATGCCACCATTATGGCGGCAGCAGGTTTATTGCGCCTCGGTATAAAAAAAGAACTAGAAAAAGATTATGACCTGATCTTATTAGATAAAAATACATTTACGCCCGCCAGTTGTCAGGGTATTATCGGTGTTGAGGGAAAAGAACATTTATACGATATGATGCAATGTATTGGCCACGCACCAACGTATGCGCAAAGTGTTTTAGAACGTTATGCTGTGCATTGTTTTCGAGGAACATGCCATTCAGCAATAGGTGCGCTTTCTACAATAAAAGGCATAAAATTTCACCTTCATATTCAGTATCAATCACCTGAAAAAAAACGTATTATTTACTGTGAAGTTAATGGCGAGTTAAGGCACTATAAACAGCTTATAGAAGATGTTTTTAATGGCACAAATAGCTAAAAATATAAGGCTGTATAATTTTTTAAAAAGAGCTTATCTCTAAAATGCTATTTTAAATTTTTAAAGAAATTTTAGATTTTATTACGTACTATAATTTTGGATAATGTATTCATATTGTCATTGACTTGACAGAATGCATATTGAATACTATCTGAATAGTTTTAATATTGACTAGGTTTGTAAAAATGATGAAAAAAGTTCTATTTGTAATGTTTCCTGTAGTTGGTCTTTGGTCTGTACATGCTGTTGTTACACCGTCTGCAGATCCTTTTACAGGCTAGTAGTTGATTTGATTGATAATCGTCTTACCTTGGCCCCCTCACCCCATGCTGTGTTAAAAAATTTAAATGAGTCTACATTTATGAATGTTTACGATTTTCAAAACAGTACACGTGAAGAAAAGAAAATGTTGATAGCGTCTTATTCTGTCGAAATAAATTTTATCCCTGCATATCAGTAAGGCTTAATTTTAGATATATTACATCAAGGTTAAAATGAATCGCGTGATGGGCAAAATTTAGCCACATTACATTCAAGGCATAAGGGGCGCTGAGCTTTACAGGTATAGCGTCCGTGTAATATTAACCAATGGTGTGCATGTTGGATAAATTCCTGTGGAATAATGGGGAGAAGCTGTTGCTCTGTTTGTAGCGGGTTTTTAGCTTTTGTAAACCCAATTCTATTAGCAACGCGAAATATGTGGGTATCCACAGCAAGTGTGGGTTTTCCAAAAGCTATATTTAAAACAACATTTGCTGTTTTTCGGCCAACACCTGGCAATGATTCTAAATCTTTTCTGTTACCCGGTACTTGACCTTTAAATTTTCTCACCAGTATCTGCGCGGCACGGATCACATTTTTTGCTTTGGTATTATAAAGACCAATTGTTTTAATGTGGTCTTTTAACCTGTCTTCGCCCAGTCTTAGCATATCTTCTGGCGTTTCTATTTCTTTAAATAATTTCTCTGTGGCTTTGTTAACTCCCTTATCTGTTGATTGCGCCGATAAGGCAACGGCAACAAGCAATGTATAGGTATTTGTATAAAGCAAGTCAGATTTTGGTTTGGGGTTAGCTTCTTGCCATATTTTAAAAATATCCTTAATGTGTTGATGTGATGTCTCCATATTAAGATTTTAAAACAAATGTATGTTGTTTAGCTGTCTCCATTAAATAGCCAAATTTACCAGAAGGACCACCGTGTCCAGCTCCCATTTCAGTATCCAATAACAGTATATTATTATCTGTTTTAAGACTGCGAAGTTTCGCGACCCATTTTGTGGGCTCCCAATAGGTAACGCGTGGGTCATTAATGCCAGAGCTTACATACAGGGCAGGGTAGTTTTGCGCAGCCACATTATCATAAGGAGAATACGTTAACATGTAATCAAAAAATGCCTTATCTTCAGGATTCCCCCATTCATGATACTCACCTGGTGTTAGCGGAAGCGTTGCATCCATCATGGTATTAATAACATCAACGAAGGGTACCATCGCTAAGGCAGATTTAAATAAATCTGGGCGCATATTAAGTGTTGCACCAACCAGCATACCGCCAGCACTGCCACCAGCAATTGTAATGTTCCCTTTTTGCGCATGCTTTATTTTAATTAAATGCTCTGCACACGCAATGAAATCCTCAAATGTCTTTTTTTTCGTTTTTAATTTTGCTGCTTCATACCAGGCACGGCCTAAATCGCCACCACCACGGATATGGGCAATCACCACAACGTACCCTTTATTTAGCAAGGGCAGGAAGGTTGCCCTAAAATTTGGGTCAACGGGATAGCCGTAAGATCCATAGCCATATAAATAAGTTGGGGCAGTGCTTAAGTCAGTGCCTTTTTTATAAGCCAATGTATAAGGTATTAAAACTCCATCTTTTGAGGGTGCTTCAAAACGCTTTGTCATATAGTTATTCGTATTAAAATTTGGAATCTCGCGTTGCTTTACAATGTCTTTAGTGCCGGTATTTAAATCAACTAATGTTGTCGCACTTGGTTGAATAAGGTTTGATATGGCTATGCGCGCTGTACTATCACCGTTGTATTCCGTTTGTTGCAGGCTTAAAGTGAAGCTTTCCATGCTAAAGGAAACATCTTTATGTTTTTTTGTTTTTCTATCCCATATTTTAAGGAAAGGTAACCCGTTTGTTTTGCCGGTGAAAACAACATGGGATGTATAAACAGCGAAATCTATAAGGGCATTTTTATCAGATATTGGGGCCACTTCAATAGCATTTTTTAAATTCAATTCGTTACTCTCTGATTTAGGTATCGATAAAAGACGCCTATTAGGTCCATGATCATTCGTCATAATAAGCCAGTCACGACCGCCAGATTCTATAGAATATTTAATATTGGTCACGCGAGGAAGTGGCGTATAGAGCTTAAATTCTTTATGATCTAAGTCTTGAACATAAACGATATTATCTTTTGGGTCCCGCACATCAATAAACATATGCTTTTTATCGGCAGATTTACTTATGTTTACGTGGTTTGTTGCATCATCCTCTTTAAATAGGCATTTTTCTTCTACTTTTATATTGTTGAGGGCGCTTGCAAAGTCGTAATAACACACTTGGTTTGCACGCCAGTTTGCATCTACTTTTTGATAGTAAAAACCGGACCCATCATTTAGCCAGACAAAACCATTTCCAGATACATGAGTCAGTTCAAGCGGTAAGAAGTTCATTGTTTTTGTATCTAGTATTTTAAGAACAAGGCGTTCTGATCCATCTTTGTCGTAAGCTGTTGCAATGTAGCGATGATCTGGTGACACAGAAAATATTTGCAAACTAAAATACTCTAATTTTTCGGCTAGAATATTTTCATCAAGTAAAAGTTCTTTTGTGCCCGTTGGTAGGTGTGTGCGCCAATGCTGGTCATAATTTTTACCCTTTAATGTTTTTGAAAAATATGCGTAATCATCTTTTGTGATAGGATACGTTTCATCATCCACATCAATAGATTCTAACAGTTCTTGATAAATAGAATTTGTTAAGTCTTTATGTTGATCAAAGTATTGCTTTGTATATGTATTTTCATCCTTAATATAAGAAAGAATTTCAGAATTGGTAACGCCTGTATCTTGTGTCCAATTTTCCTGACGCAACCAGTGATAGTTATCTTCAAATTTTTGTCCGTGATAAGTATGTTTGTAGGTTTTTTGTTCTGCTTTAGGAATCGTCACCATAGGAATTCTTTCTGTCCGTGAAAAGGTTTGTGTACTCATGATAAGACTTAGTATTAAAAAAGGCTTTTGTATCACGTGCTTGTATAAAAAAAAGGATAGGTTTATCTTAATACATAACGATCAAATTTAAAAATGGGAAAAACAATGAATACGTTAACGGTCAAAGTTTTATCTCATGATGGGTGCCAGTTTGAAGGTGACGTTAAGTCAATCAACATACCCTCAACGAATGGGCCGCTTGGTATTTTGCCTAACCATACACCGCTTATTACAAGCTTAGTAGAAGGGGATATCATTTTGAAACAAACTGATGGCGCTGATAAAACGATAACCATTAATGGTGGTGTGTTGGACGTTCAAAAGGATGGTGTTGTTATATTAGTGTCATAATGAACTTGTAATGCAAAAAAAGGAGATTATATATAGGTTATGATACGCGGTGTATCAAAATTAAAAGTATCATTTTAGTAAATAAAACTAAAAAATGATTTTCACACACAAAATTAGTACTTATGTGAAAGTTATGGTACAATGTCTATAAAACAGGAGAGTTAAATGAAAAAAACAGGATATTTATTATTAGCGGTATTAAATTGCAGCTTAGCATTTGGAACAGCTACCCCAGCATTAGTGCCTATCGCTTCAGTACCAGGAAGTGTTGATACCTTTTTGAAAGAACATAATGTTGCGCTCATTCCAACTGAGAAGAGAAATATGCTCGCTGGAATGATCGATTTTCCATTTTTGAGTTATTTACCCGCTACTTTTATCTTTGCAAAATCGGCAGTTTCTATGGTTGATGCATGCGCTACAAACTTGACAGGCTCATGTGTCAAAGAACATTTATCAGTTGGGACTTGTTTGTTCGCAATTGCCCTACCATTAGCTGTTGTTGTTACCTGGCATTGGTATCTTAAATACTGTGCTTTTTTCTATAGTTCTGAGGCATCGAAGAAAGAATTTCGTAAATGCGTAGTGAGCGTTTTGACCACAAAAGATGGTGCAGGGACTACGTTTACTCAGCTTGCTTTAACTTCTTTTTTGCGGGATGCATTAGTTGAATATAAAAAACAATACAGAGGTGCAGGACTCTTTGATAAAGGTGTTTTTGAACGTGAAATTTTAAAATATTAAGAAAAAAGGAGGAGAGAGTATGTTTGATATTAAATTAGACAGGAAGTTGTTATGCCTTGGATTATTTGGTTCCTTATATGCCTCTTCTCCTTCTTCCTTAAAGCAGACGACGAATAGTGAGTATTGTGTAGTTGATGTGAAAGAATATTTAGTATCTGTTGCAGCAACACATTGTGTGCGTGATGTGGCTGAAGTATTAAACTTGTCTGTGTATTTCGTACAGCGCTTCTTGTATGATAATATCCCTTATGATTGTGTAGAAGCGGCCTTTTTAAAATATAGTACATCTAATACCCTTTCTCTTGAGGTATATTTAAAACAGCAATATCAAGTAGTTCAGTCTTCTGACTCCGTTACAAATGTTGACAGAGCTTGGGAAGAGCGTTTTCAATCAGCGGCCATATCTCAACTTTTATTACCGAAAGAATTTAAAAATCCGGTAAATATTAACAACTACTTAGAACTTTTAAGAGGCATAGATTCTAAATTTGAGCCATGGTTACATTCAAAATTATGCTTATATTCTGTATCGTTATCTTCCCGTATTATGAATACAGCAGATAATTATAGGGTGTATGAAACCATTCGTGATTACTACAGGGCAGGTGGAGCCCCTTTATCTGTTCTATTGGCTATAAAAGTTGCCGAAGAAAATAAAAAAAAGGAAGCAGAGGAATGGCATTTCTCTGATGTCTTACATTGGTTGCCTTTGTGCAGTCGATCATCATCTATTGCATCTGCAAGATCCTCAGATCAGGGTACGCCACCCCCTAATGGATCTTTTGGATCAAATGCATCGTCTGTTGAACAACATCCATTACTTGATCAGCATGCCAAACCCGGATCAAACGGCCTAAGGCAACGTCATGTAATGCCTGATAGCGTACATTAAGTCACTTTATACAGGCTAAGATTAGAAAAAACTTTATACCTAGTCATAATCACTATACACTATAACAGTTCATTCTTTTTATCTTTTTATATGACCAAAACTGTAACGAAATTCTTTTGTCAAAGCTGTGGTGCTATGGCCAGCAAATGGGCTGGAAAATGCGATGCCTGCCATGAATGGAATACATTGGTAGAGGAAAAAGTTTCAAAGGTTGTCGCAAAAAAAGGCCGAAAATCAGGCGCCGTTCAAGCACAAAAAATAGATGATATTCATATTCACAATCATGAAGATTACCGCTTGAAAAGCCAAATTAGTGAGTTTGACCGCGTTTGTGGCGGTGGTTTAGTGCCAGGCTCTGTTGTTTTAATTGGTGGAGATCCCGGTATTGGAAAATCGACACTTTTATTGCAAGTAACATCTATCTTATCGGGTCAGCATACCTGTGCTTATGTATCGGGTGAAGAAGCGCCAGCACAAATTAAGATGCGTGGAGAGCGTTTAAAACTAAAACAAACAGATTATTGGTTGCTTTGTGATACAAATTTAAACGGCATTTTGGATGAACTGTATAGCATGAATGACCTTCAAGTTGTCATTATGGATTCTATTCAGACAATGGCACTTCCGGAAATAGAATCGGCAGCTGGCAGTGTTTCGCAGGTTAAAGGCTGTACGCAAGAACTTATAAAGTTTGCAAAAAAGAAAAACGTTACTGTTATTTTAGTTGGTCATGTCACGAAAGAAGGCACACTTGCTGGTCCGCGAGTTTTAGAGCATATGGTTGATACTGTTTTATATTTTGAAGGGGAGCGCAATTATGATTATCGTTTGCTGCGTTCTATAAAAAATCGTTTTGGTCCAACCAACGAAATTGGCATATTTTCCATGTGTGAAAAAGGGCTAGAGGAAGTTACCAATCCATCAGCCTTATTTTTGCCGCATCATAAAGGGCAGGTTACGGGCACCTCTATCTTTGCTGGGTTAGAAGGCACTAGGCCGTTACTGTGCGAAATTCAGGCACTTGTAGCACCCAGCCACTTAGCATCGCCGCGTCGTAATGTAGTTGGGTGGGATCAAAATAGACTTTCCATGATTTTAGCAGTGCTTGAAACGAGGTGTGGTTTGGGCTTAGGCAATAAAGATGTTTTCTTAAATGTTGCTGGTGGCCTGAAAGTGACAGAGCCTGGGTGTGATTTAGCCGTTGCAGCAGCCCTTATATCTGCCTTTAAAAATGAGCCAACGCCAAAGTCGACGGTTTATTTTGGGGAAATTGGATTATCCGGAGAAGTGCGCGCAACAGCGCATGCAGAGCAGCGCATTAAAGAAGCTGAAAAACTTGGGTTTTCCGCTGTGTGTACAGCCGGCGCTTTAAAAGATGTTAAAACAGATTTAGAAATATCACGCATTTATAATTTGCTTGAAATGATTTAACTAACTGTTGATCTTTTAATTATGTAATACAGCATCCATGAGGTGTTGGTACTTTATGTGCGCATAACTTGCGTGTTAATTGTCATCATTTTTTTGCGGTTAATCATAGATTCAATTCCATGAAATACTATGGCTGTATTCCAGTTAATGCATTTCTATGTCTAAAATATAATTATATAATGTTCTGCAAATATGGCGCGATTTGTGAGAAGCGAATCTTTTCTAAGTTATGGAGTTAATATTTAATGAATATATTTTTCAGTATAAATACATTAAATTTTCCAGAAAATAGGATAATTTTTATATTATTTAAACACAAATTTCAATAAATATAGCCTAAATAAAAAACATTTGTATATTTGTATTTTAGTATGCATATTTATTATTACCCCTGTTCTAAACTGAAGTGCAACACCTTAAACTAAATATTGCTGAACCAGC
>CAZTIE010000065.1:0-8243 GCA_964613645.1 uncultured Verrucomicrobiales bacterium | reverse complement strand
TAGCCTGGAACAACGCATCTGGTGCCGCCTTACCCATGGTCGCATAGGCCCATAGACTGTTCGCCACATTCTGCGCATTAAAGGTTATAATCTTATCTGGTGTTATAGCCTGGAACAGAGCATCTGGTGCCGCCTTACCCATCTTCGCATAAGCCCATAGACTGTTCGCTATGCCTTGCGCATTAAAGTATTGAATGTTATCTGGTGTTACAGCCTGGAACAGAGCATCTGGTGCCGCCTTACCCATGGTCGCATAGGCCCATAGACTGTTCGCTATCTCTTGCGCCTTAAAGGTTATAATATGGGGCTGAGACATATCTTCCCAAACATTTAGAAAGGCAGATAGCTGAATTTGACCTGCAAGCCATTTCGATGTTTTTAAACACGTTGCAAGCGTATGTAGGGTTCTTGAAAAGTTTACTGCTGTAAACCTACCCCCCAGACCATCAAACGGAAAACACGTAACCATTGCAGACATCCACTGCGTTACATAAGCTGCTGTTGGCGCGTCTGTTTGAGTATCTTTCAACAGACCAAACATGTCGCTATAAGTGTACTGATTCCATTCCATTGGATAAGTAATAGACTCAAATCTAGTACTGACTTCCGCTGCCATGATAAGAGCAGTGGATGTGACTGTCGTCAGGAAAGCCACATAAAGTTTATTTAACATAAATATAATCTCTTTTTTCAATTGAAGGTAACTAACCATAACGAAAACATTTAAACTTGTCAATAAAATTAAAAGCCAACATATTAAAAAAAATTAACAGGTAATAAAACATGCAAAATAGTTACCTTTATATTATTCATAAAAATATTGACATGTAGATTAAAACCTTTAATAATAAGCCATTGAATTAAATAAATTTTATGAATGTTACAGTATGACAGATGATCAAAAGAAAAGAAAAACTTTAGGATTACGATCAGTACCTGATTATATTAAAAAACTGCAAGAACTTAAAACAAGCGTAGATACTACAGAAAAAGTTCAAGCAAAAGAAGCAACGCCCGCACAAGATATGCGCCAACCTTATTATAAGCGTGAATCTGTACAAAAAGCGTTAACATGGTTATACGATACATTTCCAAAATGCTTTGCACCAAAAGCACAAAAGCCTTTAAAGGTTAATATCACGAATGATATTTTTGAATATTTAATGAACGTTGCAGATAAAGAAAATTTGCCATCAAAATCTTCGATTCGAAAGGCTCTCACAACCTATACGCATAATCGCTTTTATCTTCAAAAATGCGTTCTTGACGCAAGTCGTATTGACTTAGCCGGAGAAGCAACAACCACAGTGACAGAACAAGAAGCCGAATACGCAAAAGAAATTTTCGACCGCTATAGTGCCGTTTTTAAAGAAAAAAAGAAAACAAAACACCGAGAAAAACGCCAAGAAAAATTCAATCGTCAATCTCTAAACAGATAGCACTTATACCCTTATGATGGATCTGACAACTGATGAACACAGCCCTAAAGTTTTTGGCCGAAGAAAAGCACGCCCTTTAAAAGCACAAACACAAACGCTTTATGACAATCTCTTGCCATCACTTAGATTTAACCCTGATACGTTCAACTGGAATACAGACCAAAAACTTGTTCTAGAAATTGGTTTTGGTGGCGGTGAACACCTAGCGTTTCAAGCTTTAAAAAATCCTGACGTACAATTTATTGGTGCAGAGCCCTTCATCAATGGCATTGCATCATTATTAAAATTAATTGAAGAACATAACATTCAAAATATAAAAATTTGGGATGACGATATTCATCTGTTGTTTGATAAAATCGCTAAAAACGAAGTTTTTGATTTTATCTACTTATTATTTGCCGATCCGTGGCCAAAGAAGCGCCACCATAATAGGCGTTTTGTTCAAAAAGACCATATTAAACGTGTCCATAAATTATTAAAATCGAATGGGCATTGGTTTATTGCAACAGACCACGTTACGTACCGCAAATGGATATTAGAGCACTTTGAGGCGTTTCAGTCATTATTTTCTCAACAAAGGCCAGATATTTATATGCGCCCCCCCGAAGAAGAATGGCCAAAAACAAGATACGAAGAAAAAGGCGTCAGAGAAGGACGTCATAGCGCCTATATGATTTACAAGAAAATAAACGTGTTATAAACATATCACCAAAGTCTTTACACGAACTATAAGCTCTTGTTTTTCAAACCGCTTTTGCGACTTTTTTCTTTTTATCAACAAGTGAAAATGCCGCACAAAACAAGTGCATATACATTGTAAAAGCAGCTCTTAATGGATCAATCATTGGATCAAGCGCCATAAATAGGGCGATCGCAAGACTTGACGGTACACCAATAGGCGATAAAACCATAGCAAGAAGTCCAACATTGATGATACCAGATGAAACAGAGGCAAAGCCTGCAAAAGAAACAAGAATCGTGAGATTCACATATTCGTAAAAGCCTAAAGGGATTGCAAAAATTTGCGCTGTTAAAATTGAAAAAAATCCAAAATAGAAAACATTACCACACCGAAACAAAGCAATACTTAATGGTATGTACAAATCTACTTTTTTTTGGTCAAACTCAAATTCGCCTATTAGCGCCTTCATATACGTTGGCATTGTTGCGATAGGACTGCCTGTACTTGCTGAAATCGTAATAACATTCCTCATTTTAGAAAATATGGAAAAATATGTTATTTTCAGCCTTTGTGCAATAAATATATTTAAAACCAATACAATCAGAAAAATTGATAACATAAAACACAGAATAGAAGAGAAAAAGATTTCAAAAATAACCGATGAAAAATTCAAAAACTTAATTGAGAACATACAAATAATACCAATTGGCAACAAGCGCGTTATCCAACCAATAAGTGTTTTAAAAATCGAGTCGCAAGAAGCAATAAACACACTAAATAGTTCTTTTTGACGACCATTTAGAAAACCTGCAGCACTACCAACGAGAGCAGAAAAGAAAATAACTTGTAAAATAAGTGCATCTTGTAGGGAATCAAAAATATTACTTGTAAAAATAGAACGTATTAAATCGATTAGGCTTTGGGTTCTATCTAGCTGGTCATCAACACCCACAAATAAAGCGTGAACATTTTTTTCAGAACTTCCTAAACGTAAAAATTCAGCATTATCTGCAATTGGGTACCCTATTTTGAAAACTTCCACCAACAAGATACTCATAAGTACAAGGACAATTGTCACCCCTAAATATTGAGCTAAAAAACGTATTGTTGTTTTTGCACTAGATCTTGCACTAACAACATGTGAAATAGCATTAATCATAGACACCATCAAAAGTGGCATAACACACATTTGCAAAAGCGACATGTACATATCACCCGGTTTTGCCAACGCATGTGCCACAGCTGGAAAGTAACAAGCAATTACTACCGAAAGTATAACGGATAAAATAATAGCTTGGGGTGTTTTAAGGAAACTAAACATGACAACACTCCCAGTAACCCAAATGAATACACAATAATAATATAATTTTTTAGCTCAACAAACAGTTTGCTCTCAATAATTAAGTGAAAAAATAATGAATATCACTTACTTGTTTGATTTTTTTCATCCTGAGAAAATCCAAAAATAGCGCATAAGAAATTCACATACAGGCCAAAAATTGTTCGAATAGGGTCAATAATAGGCTCTAGTATTGCAAACAAAACAATCATTAAGCTAAAAGGAACACTGATTGGCGATAAAACGATCCCAAGTAATCCAATATTTATCAAACCAGATGATACTGATGAAAAACCAGCAAATACTGTTAAAACAATCAGTAAAAGATATTCATATAGGGACAAAGGAATAGAAAAAATTTGTGTTGCTAAAATTGCAATAAAAGCAAAGTGGAAAACATTACCAAACCTAAAAATAGGAATTGTAATCGGTATAAAGAGATCAACTTTATCTGCGTCACAATTAAAATTTTCTTTTAGCGCTTTCATATAAAATGGCATAGCCGAAATGAAACTGGCTGTACCAGTAAGCACAATGAGAGATTCTTTTATTTTAGATAGCACTTGCATATAAGTAAACTTTGTTTTTCTTGCAATTAAAAATGTAAACAGAATGCAGCAAAACACCATACTGCCTAACATTAACCCCAAACATGGCAAAAATATCATTAACAAATTTACAGAAAGCGTTTGAAATTTTGACGAAAATGTCAACACAATGCCAAAAGGCAAAAGTAAAATAATCCATGTGATAATTTGCTTAAAAATCAGATCTATTGCGCTCACAAAAGATAAAAACATTTCTTTTTTTGCAGTTGGCAAAAATGCAGAAGCACTTCCTATTAAAAATGCGACCGGTATGAGCTGTAATATTGCTGCACTTCCAAGAGATGTAAAAATGTTTTTTGTAAATATAGATGCTATAATTGATCCTATTCCCTGAACAGTTTCAATTGGGGTGGTTAATACAACTGAATCAATCAAGTCATCTTGACTGCCGCCACTCACTTCCAAAAACGCAGGATCTGTAGCAATTGCCTGCCCAAAGTTCATCAGGGTCGGTAAAAGCAAACCCAGCACACCGGATAAAATCATCCCAAAAAGAAAGAAAAGCAAAATCCCGCCAGAGCCTAGTTTTTGATTACGCTTTTCAATGATACTTGCAGCCGATAAAATAATAGAGCTTACAACAAGGGGTAATATACACATTTGAAATAAAGACAAATATAAATCACCAGGTGTTTCAAACATTTTTGCAGTGCTTGGAAAATAATATGCAATAATACCAGCAATTATAAAAGAGCTATAAATCACTTCTTGTCTTTTTAAAAAGTTCATCATTTTAAATATCCTTTATATTTTTCAATTTCATCTTTAATATGACGTTTTTTAAAAGCATTGTGAGCGTATTGTACACCAATATAGTCGGCCAATTCTGAAAATTCAATACCAACAATAATAGAGATGGGATCGCCTTTATCAGCAATACTAATAGCCTTATAATTTAAATTTAGGTTTGGGTTTTGCATCAGTTTTAACCGTAGTTCATTGTCGTCATAAAACAAAGCTGTGCATTGTCCAGCAAATAAAAGCTGATATGAATGGTCAGCAGTATCTGCATACATTAATTCTGCATCCGGCACTAAAAATTTGGCATTATCCACTTGTGAAGAATCTTTAATAACACAAAGTTTTTGTTTGTTCTTTTTAGAAAACATCTCAGCAACGGAGACGTTTGCAGGAAGCTTAGCTAGTTTCAATCTGTCAATCAAAAAAGATACTTTCAAATCAACATAGGGTGGTGCGACATAAATAATTTTTTTTGCGCGCTCTGAAGTATAACTTAATTTTGATATGGCAATGTGCGCTTCACCGCTAGCCACCTGATCTACTGTTTCATTAAACGTTTTAGCTGAACTTAAAATTTCCACCTTTAAATCTGGGTGAATAGAATGTGCAATTTCTTCTGCTATGCTTCTATCTAAACCAATTCTATTACCATCATCAGCTGTAAAAAAGAATGGGAATCGTTCACCACTAAATTGCGCAACAATTAATTTCCCCCCTTTTAAAATTTTCTGAATATCAGGCAAGGTGTTCGGTTTATGTAAGGAAGGTCGCTTGCTGACCTCTTTAACAGATTTAGATAATTCCCCAGCAGGAGATTTTTTTTTTTGCTGACTTGCCGGTTGCAAATTAACTGTAACTGCATGTAAATCAGATACAAATGTCATGAAATACATCATGAGTAAAAAAAACTTCATATAAAATAGCACTTTGTAAACTCCATTACTTTACTTTACGTCCATTTTGCGAACAAGTCCATCCCAGTCATTATCTGGTGGTGATTTTAGTAATTTTTTGCATTCATCAATCATCATGATTACCGGTCCATCCTTTATGTGTATATCTTGTAATATTTCCAAAGCACTTTTAAATCTTTTCTCTAAAAAATAATCATACGCAACTAGATATTTTTCATAATCACGCGTTGCTTGCGGTGAAATTAATAAATTCGTATCGACATGTTTTAAGGCCGACACAAGCTCATAGACACCTACTGCTTTGTCCTTTCCTTTTACGATCACTTTACCAAGAGGACGCGCTAAAAAATCTCCATTAACTTTATTGTATACATCCTGTGACATTAAAATACTGGTTTTATAATACTTATTCAGCCCTTCTAAGCGTGCAGCTAGATTAACACTGTCACCAATAGCAGTGTAATTCATACGACTATTTGCACCGATATTACCAACAAGAGCTGTATCTGTATGCAGACCAATACGAGTAGAGAAAGGTGGTAGTCCTAAATTAATCCAATCAGAATTTTTCAGCTGTAAAAAACGTTGAACTTGAAGTGCTGACAAACAAGCATCGTACGCTTGATTCGCATTTTCATCTGGCGCCCCCCAAAAAGCCATAATGGAATCACCAATAAACTTATCAACAACACCATCATTTTTCATAATAATGTCAGTAGAACTACTAAAATAATCCGTCAGCTGTTTGATTAATTCTTGCGGCTTTAGGTTTTCAGATATTGTTGTAAAATCTGCTATATCACTAAAAAACAAGGTGATTTCTTTATATTCACCGCCAATTTCTGACATACCACCTTTACCGTCCATCAATCTTTTTACAAGCTCTCGTGGCACATATTTTGAAAAAGAATCCATGCTAGACTGCATGGACCGCATAGCATTTGCAAGTTGTTGGATTTCCATAATAGAAGATACAACATCAATATCAGAGGACGTATCAAAATGCGTTATTTTTTCAGCAGATTCAGAAAGACGCGATATATGCTGAGATATATTGCGTGCGAATAAGAACATAATAAATGCAGACAAAATCATCAAGACAAATGATAACGCTATTGTTATTTGTCTTTTTTTCATATTAGGGCTTAAAATATCGTCAACAGAATTGATGTTCACAATCTTCCAATTTAAATTTTCAAATTTAAAATTTTCACGTTGCACGACAAAAGAACCTTCCTTCAAGTCAGCAATAAACGATGATTCATCTCCATGTTTTTGAGTTAACAATTCTTTTAGGTCTTTTAGATCGTCATCATTGATGGAAGGCAAACGAAGTTTTTGGTTACTAGATTCTTTTAACTTTAATGTTTCCGTAGAAGCTAGGATATTACCGAGATAGTCAATAATATACATTTTAGAAGACGATGTCATCTTCAAATTATTCAACAAATCATTTAACTTAGATAAAGTTAGATCAATAGCTAAAATCCCCTTACTATTTTTATCCTGGTCAATAATGCCAACAGCTGCTGTGATACCTGGAACTCTAGATAATTGGAAAAGATATGCTTCCGTCCATTTCGGCACTTTTGAAAATTCAGCTAAAGAATACCAAGGACGAAGCGTTGGCAAAAAAGAAGTATTATAAATTTGTTCAGTATCTAAAAGTTTCTTATCCTGATCAAAATAATACCACTTTTCAAAACGATTATTTTGCTGTGGATTTGAATGATTTAATGTGGATGTATTCTGCGCATCTTCATTCAGATCAGCATCACCAATTTCATCCATTTCAAAAATAACGCTCCAGCCAAAAGCTGTTTTTTCAGGCAATTTCTTTGTTGAATCTGATTTATAATAGTCCTTATCAGAACGGTTCATCGCCAAAGAAAAATAATTATTTTTCTTTGCATAGTAAATACTGGATATATATTTACTGCGATATAGCAGATTAAAAAACACCTCATCTACAAATTTTGGTGGAGAATCAGTCTCTTTCAAATCATGAAGCATGCTCACATTGGCAGTAAGTATGTTCCCTATTTTATCAAATTCATCATAAATTTTCTCTATGATATTTTTATTAGATAATTCCATGAATGATTGCAAATTTTGTATAATAATTTCATCATTATTTTTTTTCGAGTAGATAATAACAAAGCTAACCGAAAAAATCAGAATGAACACATTATAAAATACAATCCCAAACTTTAGAGATTTAATATATTTCTTTATTTTAGACCATGTTGGTTCATTCATGTTTTTCACCTTAATCAGAGCAAAATAAATGCACTTACCTTCAATATACGAGAGAAATGTTAAAATAGAGTTAATTTTATGATTGTTTTTCATAAATTCTGTACAAACCGACTTAACGAAAAATAATAAAAAAGCACTTAAGATATTGTTATTTATATAAGGCTCGTTTATCCTTCTAGTACATATATATATTTTTTTAGAGGGCTATTATGGCAAAAGCGAAATTTGAAAGAAATAAACCACACTGTAATATAGGAACGA
>CAZTIE010000064.1:0-8380 GCA_964613645.1 uncultured Verrucomicrobiales bacterium | reverse complement strand
CTGGTTCAGCAATATTTAGTTTAAGGTGTTGCACTTCAGTTTAGAACAGGGGTTCAATAAAATCTGCAGTAGGTGCGTAGTGTGCGTAACTTAAAGAATTACTAACTTTACCTAATGCATTGCCTGATAGCCTGCTCGCATTAATCCCCGTCTCAGTTGCTCCAATTTCTAAAATTCCAGAAAATGGAGTAATCTCTAATTTTTTTAAATAGCCAGACGGGTATAAGGTAGTTGCTGTTTTCATAAGCCCTACTAAAACCCCTGATGAAGAAGCATGAATAGCTTTTATTGTTTGGGGACATGTATTAAAAAAATGTTTAAAAGAGCTTTGATAGTCTAGCCAAGCTTCTCTTCCCTGTGGAGCCAAACGAAACCAAGTTTTTGCTTTATAAGGACGTGTAGAATCGCTGTTAATATGAGAATAAAACTCGTATAACTCTTGTTCGCGTTCTAGAGCAGAACCACTATATTGCCATCTATCTTCCTGGAAAATCCCTCTAAGTCCTGAATAAGATCCAGCATCCAAACGGTGAAATAAAAAGTGCAAATTTAAAAAATCTAAAATTGGTAATCCAGCATGGGTGCTCTCTTCAATAATGAGCTGGTAAGCAACTTCTACTAAATGGAATCCTTTAAGATAATCACCTATAACATCGTGACGCAAAAGACAAAAAAGTGATTGAATAGCTCTCTCATCCATGCCGTTTAGTTGTGCAATTGTTTTAAAAATACAGCGTGAATAAAATAGTTCTAAATCTTTACGGTTGGTTTCTGTCGGAAAAATCATTTCTTCTGTTTTAGATTGATGTTTGCCAATATCATGCAGGGCTAAAAAAAGAAGAAAGTCATCTCTACTTATACAAGAAGGCAATATGATTCTAGATTCATTTTGCTTAAATCGTTCAATAACAAGGCGGGTATGTTCCTCAACGGTAAGATTTTCAGGAACAAATGCGGAACCTTGAAATCTTTCGCAAAGGTCTGGGTGTTTAGATTTTAGCTCATCGATTAAATCCAACGATGCTCCATAGGCGTAAGCATTCCAAAGCATTAAAAAAATTATTAATATTTTTTTTAAATTTGATGATTTCATCTTGTTACTATATAAATATGTTATCATTTTGAATCGTTAATTATAACTACTGGTTAGAATATAAACGAAAAAGCATTTGATTACAACCCATGATACTACACTTTTATTGCTCTATGGCACACTGTGACAGAACCAACCACGATGCTATTGAGCGTGCGCACTTAAATTATTTCAGTTGCAATACGATGTGTTTTTTGACATAATCATTTAAGTGTTGATTTTATTCAATACGTGGATGGGTGGCCGAGCGGTTGAAGGCACCGGTCTTGAAAACCGGCAAGGGGGAGACCTCTTCGTGGGTTCGAATCCCACCCCATCCGCCATTTTATGGCCCAACTATAGTGTGAATTATGATTACAAAACTGACAGGATTAGTTGACAACAAAGACGCCGGAACTTTTGTATTAGATGTTAACGGTGTTGGTTATTTAGTATATGCATCAAAAAAAACGATCACCAAATTGCCGGATGTGCAACAAAAAACATCTGTTTTAATAGAACATATTTTCAGACAAGATGATCAAATGCTTTGCGGGTTCTTAACAGTATTAGAACGCAATTGGTTTCGTTTACTCGTTTCTGTACAGGGTGTTGGAACAAAAGTTGCCCTTTCCATTTTATCATTTTTGTCTCCTGATGAAGTCGCTGATTGTATCGTTCGGCAAGACTCAAAACCATTCACACAAGCAGATGGTGTTGGGGCAAAAGTTGCCGGCCGCATCACCCTAGAGCTTAAGGGAAAAATTCCATATGAACAAAGTTTTGTAGACGGCCTGAACGAAAAAAGTAAAAGTAGTTTTTCTGCCCATAATAATGAAAAGCAGGATGCCATCTCAGCCCTTTCAAACCTAGGGTATGCAAAATCTGATGCTAATGCAGTGATTATAAGCCTGATTCAACAAAATCCGAAAGCATCAGCGCAGGACTTAATCCGTGAGGGATTAAAAGCACTAGCACAAGGATATCGGTAATAATCTTCTAACGAATGCCCAAATGTTGAGCTCTATGATATTTCCTGGAGTAACTTATGCAAAGCGTTCGTATCCCATTAAATCAAGTATTACAACTGATTGCGGGTTATGGCATGAGGTTTTTGTAATTTTGGTGCTGATGATTCTGGAATTTAGTCTTTGGCTCATAAACATTATTCAATCTGAAGAAACACCATTATTTTCGGAATTTTAGGTGCACTTCCCCTATAACTGTATATATTTTGGTTGTTTTTAGTCGCCTATTTTCCGGAAAAATGTCGCAAATTCATAATAGTATAAGCTATTAGTTTTAAGCCAAAGTGGTGAAGGCGGATGTGCGCAAACCTTATGAGACGTCTTTTAAATTTGTCTTCCCATGCAAAAATGCGTTCAATGGTTCTGAAGCGTTCATCATAAATTTCTTCATCAAATAAACGTTTTGCGTCACGCTTAGATTTCTTCCTATTTCGGCTATTTTCCTTAACGCTTGGCACCATACCTGCATTAAAAATAAGCTTTAGCTTCGCTGACCTTCGGTTCTGTTTACTTTGCTATCGTAGACTGTATCTAAACTCATTATAATATTTGTAACTGTCGTTGTGGTACCGTCACCATGCATAACGCTCGTATCAAGATGCCCATTTTCAAAAAGCTTCAGAACAGAATTTTCAAATGCATAAAGGAAGGCTACATCGGTATTCCACTTTTGAAAAATTCTAAAAAGACGGGTATAGTGACTTTCTGGATGACCCTTTTGATCAGGCGCAATTGGCAGCATTTTCCACTGACAGCCCGTGTGCAAAAAGCACACAATATAGTTGAAAATCTTATAATCTGGTATCTCATACTTTGGTCCCATTTTTCTGATGGGCAGGTGCTTTAAGGCGTAATATTGGTGCGCCACGAAGCGCTTTGTTGCTAGCAGGTTTGAAGTTCCTGTTTGGGAAGGAGGGGGGGCACTCCACTCCATATCGAGTCTTGGGTCTGCTTTAAGGAACTGCAAGCGAAAAAGGCTAGGGGTATCGACGGAGTAGATCACGTACAGTATGGCGAGAATCTAGTTGAAAACTTGGAGGATCTGGTACAGAGAATGAAATTCATGTCTTATCGGATGGGGCCTGTACGGCAAGTACAGGTACCAAAAGGTAGCGGCAGGGGGGCGTCCACTCGGTATCAGTAACTTTGGAGATAAAATCATTCAAAAGATGGCTCACAAAGTGCTTGAGAGTATTTACGAGCCTCTTTTTCTGGACTGTTCCTATGGATTTAGACCAGGAAGAGGATGCCACGATGCAATTAAAACACTTCGTGACTATCTGTATAAGAATGAGGTTGAGGTTGTAATAGATGTGGACATCGCTAACTTCTTTGGTACATTATAGCCTGAAGCATATAAAATGAGATACTACGGAAAAAGGTCACAGACCAAAAATTCATGCGCTCTATTTCCAGAATGTTTAAATCTGGCATACTGAGTAATGGAGAATTGGCCGTGAGCGAAGAGGGCGTTGCGCAGGGAAGTCTGTGCAGTCCTATTTTGAGTAATATCTACGTCCATGAAGTGATTGATAGTTGGTTCGAAAAGGTCGTGAAAGCTCACTGTAAAGGCCGCGTCGAACTGTTCAGATAGTGTGATGAGAATGTCATTTGTTGTCAGTCTCAAAGCGATGCAGAGCGTATTAAAGAAGCGCTGAGAAAACGTCTTGAAAAGTTTGGATTAGCTTTGAACAAAGAGAAAACTCAGTTTGTGAAGTTTTCTAGGGTGGAAGCCAGGCAAGGGGCTAAACAGACGCAGCCAAAGACGATCTTTCAAGTGGGAGAAGTTTGAGCTCTTCATGGGGCCGTATCCACCTCCTAAAGCAAGAGTGTGCCATACTTTATTTTAAATCATGTAAATGGACTAATCTTGAGCCCATTGCCTTAATAGGGCACGATGGGTTCTAAATGGGGGGGGAGTTGCGGTAACGCGTTCCTCTACCAGCTACAATAGATCTTCTGTTAATTTAACCGGAATTTGATGCTCAGTATAGGATTTGCGTTTTTTCAGCATAAAGCAAGAGAGATTTTTGCATATAATTTGATTCTGAAATTATACCACTCTCTCCCTTTACCAGCCTAGAGTTTACCGCATTTTGCTAACCCGCAACCAGTTGATGCACTTATAAAAAAAGCTTAACCACTTGCTAGTGATGTGGGAATATTTACTTTACCTTCTTGACGCGCAAGTGCAATATCTATGGCTTCATGAATATTTTTCTTGAATTTCTTAGTTGCAACGTGTTCACCCTCATGTGTTGAACACGTTATGTGTGATTGTCCATCATCAGTCAACTTAGCAAACACTTGGCAGCATCGTTTCATTTGCTCTGCACCATTTACAAAAATAGGATCTTTTGTTCCCATTTCATTGTGAATAATCCATGGCAACATTGTTGAGTTACTAATATCATGATCAAACTTACAGTTTACAAAACCAACAGGTGGCGACATTGATGTTAATATAGATTGCACTTGATCTAACGCGTTATTACCCAATACTTCCATAAATGTACTTGCAAGCAGCCCACCTAAAGAATGACCAACAAGAACGATGTTTTCCATAGGTATATCACCAAATTGTCCTTGAATTTCATTGATATTTTCAACAAATAGCTTACGAAGTTCTGGCAATAATTCTAATTCTTTTTTTGCAACGATATCTGCTTTATCGCCATTATGCTCTTGTTTATTAATCTCATTTAAAACAGATTGTATTTTTGCATTAAATGCTGCAAGCCCTGCAGCTTCATAATCTAAAACAAGTGTTTTGACGATTTCCTTGCCCTTTTCATCTTTGCGAGCAAAGTTTTTTTCAGCCCATGCTTGTGTGGCTATTAAGTCGCGACCAAGTCCATGGAAAAACACAAGTAAAATTGGTTTATTTGCTTGCGGTTTTTTTACAAATTTCCCAGCATATTGAGCTACTGCTAACTGACAAGAAGCATCATCAGCAACAACAACTTGTGGTGCAAGTACTGCAGCACTTATAACTGACGCAGTTAAAAGACTTGTTTTCAAAATTTTATTGATATTCATTCTTACTTTCTATCTAGGTTATCAATAGAACCTATTGTACATTATTTTTTATCTTTGATGTATATTTTTTTCTAATATTACAGATTTCAGCTAAAAACTTATTGACTTCTACTAGCGGATAGTACAAAATTAAGCTAGTTTTTTATAAGAATTTATCTTTAGGAGTATATTATGGCGCGTCGTTGTGTTGTAACTGGAAAAGGTGTGATGAGTGGTAACAATGTTAGCCACGCGAATAATCGTACACGCCGTCGTTTTCTTCCAAATCTACAGCAAGTTTCATTGCTAAGTGATGCACTAGGCCATAAGGTTAGCATGCGCATTACAACAAGAGGATTACGTACGATTGAATTTCATGGGGGATTAGATGCATATCTCACAAAAGCGAAATCTTCCAAGCTAGCATCAGAATTATTGAAACTAAAAAAAACAATTTTAAAACGTGCTGCAACTGACAAACAAGCGTAAAGTATTTTTTTACATTTTTTTTATTAAAGCGGCTTCGGCCGCTTTTTTAATATGCAATACATAGCCATAAATCGCTCAGAAGTCTCATACAAAAAAGATACTACTCAAAACAATGAAAAAACAAACTAAAATACTATTTTTCGGCTACAGCCAATTGGGTTATGATGCTTTTCACTATTTAGCTGAAAATTTTCATGTTGTTGGTGCTGTCACACATCACACAAATAAGGCAGCCCCCTGCTTGTTTGACCTTGTCGAAGATCACGCAGATAAATGCGGCATTCCAGTATTTACACCAGAGCTTTCAGACTTAGAATCTTTTGCAGCAACGGTAAAAGGCCTAAATCCCGACGTGATAATTTCGGTATATTATCGTCATATAATCCCTATGAATATTTTAAACATACCTCAACTTGGTTCTTATAATATGCATGGATCTTTTTTGCCTCATTTCAGAGGGTGCGCACCTATAAACTGGGCCATCATTAAAGGAGAAAAATCCACTGGTGTAACGCTACATGAAATGGTCGAAAAACCTGATGCTGGCGCTATTATAGATCAACGTTCTTGTACTATAGCCGATAATGAAACTGCTGGAGAGTTGGTTGAAAAAATGAGGCCATTAAGCCTAAACATATTAAAAACAGCCATCCCAAAAATCATAAATGGGACGCAGGAAAAAACTTTCTTAGATATAAGAAAAGGTTCCTATTTTGGACGCAGAAAACCTGAGGATGGGCGTATTAATCCACTAACTCAAACAGCATATGAGGTGCACAATCTTGTGCGTGCACTGCAACCATCTCCGCAATATCCACCTGCATTTTTAGAAGCAAAAGGTAAAAAGTTTTCAATTCATAAAACTGATATGAGCATTGAAGATCCCAATACGGACTTCGACAACCCAAGGATTGGAGAACTATATACAACAGAAAATCAGGAGCATTGGCTGTATTGCAAACACAACACCTGGATCAAAATTTGTCATTTTACCATCCAAGAAAAAGAAAGCTACGCTAATCCTTAATATTCAATACTAGAGAGGTAGTAATTTTTTTAGAAAACAGACTTTACAGCCCCCTACGGTAACCCGTAGCAGAGGAATGTATCCATCGGTTTAAGGCAGCAACAGACGACTTACAAATATGCAGGACGCACCGAAAGCAAGCGATCTACTTTACGAACAGCTTCTTTTTTAGCCAAAATAATCAACACGTCATTCACACTTATAATCATTTTTTTCGGCAAGAAATGCGTCACACCGTCACGCACAAGCGCCACAATCATAATTTCATCAGGAATATTAATATCTTCAGCACTAATACCCACAATATGACTTGTATCACGCGTAATAACTTCAATAATTTCTGAGTAGCCGTCTGAAATTGTATGCACATTTTCAATACGCCCGCATCGAATATTTTGCAAGATTGTTGAAACAGTAATTGCTTTAGGGCTAATAACACCATCAACCCCAAGAGATGTCACAAGTGTTGTATATTGATCGTTATTTAACAACGTTAAACAACGCTCAGCGCCTTGTCTTTTAACCATAAGACTAGCCAATATATTGACTTTATCTTCATTTGTAACGGCGACAACACTTTCACAGTTATGTAAATTTAGATTGTTCAAAACGTCTGTATCCAATGCATCACCTTGAAAAACCTCAGCTTTTTCTAAGTTTCTTGCCAAAAACTCACAACGTTTAACATCTTTTTCAATAATGTTAATTTCCATATTTGGAATTTGCTCTAAACTTTGTGCAAATCCATAACCAATGTTACCGCCCCCAACAATAAGCACACTTCTTTGAATATGATCAAAATGCCCAAATGCTTCCATACATTGCGTGATATTGTCTGATGTTGTTGCAAAAAAAACTTCATCTTTTTCTTTTATTTCATCATTTTCTTTTGGAAAAAATGTACGACCACCGCGCGATATATTTAAAAGTACCATATCCACATTTGGCAAAACTGTTGCAAGCAAGCGAAGTGGCGTATTTAGTATGGGCGCCCCTGATTGTACCCGAACACCAATAACCTTAATGCGGTTATTGTACAAAGGAATAACCTGGAAGGCACCAACTATTTCGGTACTGCGCGTTAAGGAACGCGCTACCTCTGTTTCGGGAGAAATAATTCGATCAACCGCAATTGTTTGCGATTGAAACAAATGAATCCACTCTGGGCTTAAATAACTATTACTACGCACACGAGCAATTTTAATAGGAATATCAAAAAGGCTTTTCACCACTTCACAGGCAACTATATTCACTTCATCAGATGCCGTTACGGCAATCATCAAGTCTGTCTCAGCACAGCCAGCCTTTTGTAAAACATCTGGATGCGAAGCATGTCCTAAAATAGGCTGAACATCTAATTTTTCAGCGACACGTTCTAGTGTTTGTGCATCATGATCAACAATTGTCACTTCATAGTCTGTGTACTCTTCATATGCAAAGTATCGTGCAATGCTATATCCAACACGACCGGCACCGAAAATTAATACGCGCATAAACTATGATGCTTTATGGTTATTATCGACTAATTATATTCTATCTAATTTTTTGATTAACACCTAATAAAAATACGGTTCAATCGGATTTGCTGTGCGAGAATTAGGCAAAGACTTGATATCCCTTTAAGTCAAGAAATAACCGTTGAAAAATTGATGTTGCTTTGTACAGGCCATAGTACCTCTTTTGAACACTTTTTTTATTATTTAGCCCCTCAACAAACCCACTTGTTTTCCTATTTTTAAAATAATT
>CAZTIE010000063.1:0-8533 GCA_964613645.1 uncultured Verrucomicrobiales bacterium | reverse complement strand
TCTTAGGATCTATTTCTAAGGGGTGGCCAATTTCTTCAACAAGCTGTGCCGTTCCAGGCATAGAGTCCTTTACCATACCTTGAATCACAAACCGGATTTTATGAGTTTTCATCTTTCCAGATTCAATCACAAGCCCTTTAAGAGCGGCTTTTGGCATACTATTGGATACAAATACGGTAATCTCTTCTTTTTGGGTAGATATATCTTCTGTTGATTTTTGGTCTGTTCCGGTTTCAGGCTTAACCCCTAAAAATTCTGTCATTTTTTCAAGATCAACTTTGCTCACCGCCCTTCCAAAACAATCACCCGAACACTTTTTATCAGAAAACAGATTTATATGCTGAGCTTTGGCTTGCTTCAGCCGCGCATCAATTTTACTTTTTAAATCAGGTGTCATGGCTGACGATACGCCACTTAAAATAACAAGAAAACTAAGGGTTTGAAGGAGATTTTTCATAGGAGACAACAATTTCGTTTGCGAAATATCAAATATCCATAATTACAGGAACCTTGGATCATTTCACGCTGAACATGACGCGCTGACGTTAAATCAGAACGGCCAATAGGCACAGCATTATTGGTGGAGGCGACTGGATTTACCATCTGGATTTTATACATAGACTTTTGAATAATGGGGCACGGACTGGCACCACACGGATTGTCACCAACATAACTGTGCATAAGACCACGTCTATGTTGCATAGCTATAAACTTAATCGCAGCCAGTTCTGTTGCTTGAATTGATGTCACATGCGCCGGTACCGTTCCTGTAAAGGGATAAATACTGCCATGACACCCAGCACACCAAAACATCTCGTCACGCGGAAAGCGCAGCATGGCACTTTGACAATCTATGACGCACGCTGCTTGTGCAATAATATTACCAAAAACCATAGCCTCCGGATTTTGAATGAGAGCCCAGGTATCGCGGTTCCAAAGCGGGTCAAATTCCGTCATATAACCCACATCAAAAACACCTTTATCCATGCACACAAATTCTGTTAAAAGCTCAAACAAATATAAAACCGGATACATATAATAGTGCACCTGCCAAAAAGATGATTTTGTCATATCATCAGAATTGACACGCACCGTGCCGCGATCTTTCAACTTGTTTTGAATAGACGTGCCACCTTCAGCGCCACCATTTGTTTGGCCTTCACCATCACTGTCACCGCCCAGTTTCATGCCACCAAGGTTTACCATGCAATAGGGTGTGCGTGTCACATCCATCATCCTGGTTGGCTCAAAAAAGGAAATCCGAATACCGGGTGTGGGTTGCCCAATAGGGGGTTTTGGACACGTGCAAAATATAGGCGTTTTAGTGCCGTCACCTTGATCTGCACCAACCTCAAATCCGCCAACTTTAATGGGGAACATCCCCTCCCAACAAATATCGGTGATCGGATTGGGGAACGTGCCAGAACAATTCATGTCATCAGCATTTATTGTATTTAAGGAAAAGACAGTCAAAATTAGAACGCTTCTTTGTAAACTTAAAATACCAAAAAAATGTAAGGCGTGAAGCGCGCAAGACCGCAATGTACTTGCTTGTACATGAGGATCTGAGCACTGCAATAACGAAGCAGTTTGAAGATATTTTAGGTTTACGGTCATGGTTTTACCTCGCGTATTAAAAGAAGATTATGATCAACGCTTAATAAAGCTGGCACCTGCTTAATACCGTAATGCCCTATTAAATAGCCACCCTGATCAAAAAACACAGGAACCTTTAACTGGCTTTCAACGTCCAGTGGAGATCCCGCAACCAAAACCACATCAAAGTGTTCAAAGTGTTCAAAGTGTTGCTTTGCAAAATCTATTTGTTCCGTGTCTTCACCGTTGATAAACAAAAACCCTTTCTCAGGTTTCATGACAAGAATCGGATTGAGCCGGTCGCCTTTTCGGGCTAAGTAGTCACCCTTCGGTGTTTGGATGTCATGTTCGATCACAAGCGTTGGATCATGATGAAAGGATCTGGCTTCAACTGTGCTTATAATCCCATCCACTGATTTTGGTCTCTTAAAGTTTTCTTGTATTTTTTGCCTCCACTGCTCTTTTAGTTCTTTCAATTTTCCTGCTTCCTCAAAAAGCTGCAATTTACGCTTTAAAGCCACAATCATATTTTCTTCTTCAACAGAAAACACAGGACCAAAGGTACCCATATCTATGGCCTCAACGCCTAAAAGAATGGAACAAAAACATAACAAAAATAAACTTAAAAAATTCGCCATGCCTTACCTCTTATCTTCTTTAGGGGGATAAAACCAAAAGATGCGTAGCGTGAATCGTATGATTTTACGTGATCTCCGTGAACTGCAACATGATCTTTTGGGACAGTTGTTTGTAGGTTTATATCTTCTTTTGACGCTACTTTGTCACCAACCAGAGGTTGGTATGCTTCTTCTCCAACATGACTTACTTTTTTAAGGATGGGCTCTTGATACTTTGAATGATGAAACAGCACAATTTCATTTACTTTTGGCCGATAATTCTTCTGATATTGCATCATAAAAACGCTCCCTTTTAAGGATTGGCTTTGGTTATAAACAATCCGTAAATCAAACATGTAAAACACTAGACCCGGCAAAATAAAACATGATATCGTACAAAAAGTAGCAAGAAGCGAAAAAATCCTTATCCCGGACATTATATTTCCCTTCTTGACTCAGTGAGATAAGACGTTATAATACCTGTCGCGTCTTTTATATCTCCGAAGGCGGGCGTTGATACTATGGCAGCGCCCGTCTCCCTTCCTATTTTGTTTATTGTTGTGTGAACTTGCTTTTTAACTTTTAAAAGGGCCGCTTCTAAATCACTGTTTGATAAGTTCTGCTCTGCAAGCAGCTTCGCCTCCTCCCGTAAAATCTTTTGAAGGTCAACATGATAAATTTTAGGCTGCGCTGCCTGACATAAAACATAGGTTAGCGCGCAAGAAGCAATTGTAAAAATCATCGATTTAATCAGCATAAACACCCTCCTCTTCCCCTGTTTTTCTCATTCCGACATTTTGTCGGATAGATTTTTTTTACGCAATTCGTAGTCGAAACACCTATTTTTGCGTAAATTGGTGCACACATCATAAGGATCATCATCATGCAGCCACCGCTTGATTTTGGTTTTGAGCACCTTCTTCTTCTCTGTCTGCCGCAGATTCTTTCATTGGGACATCATGTCCTAATGATTGTTTTTGCGGCTTTGAAGGTGTTTTTTGCTCTTTAAGCCCGGCCACGATTTCAATAGCATCTGCCATGGCAAACCCTGCAGTAACGAGTTCCTGTACCGCGTTATAGATTTTAGGTGTTGTTGAATAGAGCGTTTGAGAAAACTTATCCAAAACAAGTCTATTAATAGCGTAGCCGTGCGGCCCGTTAATCATAACTTCAGCGTAAGCGCCAGCTTTTGTATGAACAGATCTTATATCCCTTTCCATAGCATCTGTCATAGCGACCCGTTTTTTCTCCTTTAAGATACTGATACTCTCCGGCTTTTGCGATAACATGCATAGCCAATCAGAGTTTTCAAAAGCAGCGAGGGCGCCAGGCGTTGCATAAAAATCATTCACACTTTGCGTCCCAACAACCAAAGATCCGTTATATTTTCTGAGGCGGCGCGCAAGCGTTTCAATAAAAACACCCGTTTGGTTTCCCCGTAACATATCCCACGCTTCATCAAAGCACATCATAAAAGGCGTTTTACGGTCCCCTAAAAACATCACATTCGACATATTCACAATCACCATCTGAATAATTACAGACTGTAAATCTTTCCTTTCTTTAAGCTCCTCAAACTCAACCACCACAAACGTATCTGTAAAGTTAACGGTGGAAGCGCCTTCAAAGAATTTGCCGTATACACCGTCTTTCGTATACGGGAAAAGCCTGGTCCCTAAATCATTGGCCCGGCTATCTTCGTGAGAGAGCAGGAAGGACGCAATCTTGGTAAAGGTTGTCTTATCTTGGTTCTCAAAAAACACAGCCCGCATCGCCTGATCTAAATAAGAAACTTCTAAATCCGACAAAGCTTCATGGGGGGCGACCATACTCATCAGAACCGGTTTTAAGGTGGCGAGGCGATCTTCAGCGTCATGGGCATTTAAGCCCTTAAGTTGCGTAAAGGGGTTCACACAAATCGGCTTTTTAGGCGTAAATTCAACAAACTGCCCGCCTAGCAGCAAACACGTCTTTTGAAAAGACCGCCCCACATCAAGAACGAACACCTTACCGTTTTGGCGAAGAGTAGATGTCATCAGTTCCTGCATAAAAACAGACTTACCAGCACCAGATCTGCCAACAACAGATACATTATAGTTACCCGCATTATTATCAAAAGGCGACCACGTTAAAACCTGACCGCGCCTTGCCTGGAAAAGCATCCCTGGTGTCTCTGTCCCGTACCATTCCCCTTGAAGCGGCAGCAAATTTGCTGATTCAGACGATATCGTTGTCTTCAACTTTTGGCTTCCCTTAAGTTCTTTTAACAGATCATCCCCAAAGCTCATGGGCATAATGGTGAGTAAGGATTGCAGATGCAAATAATCATCCCGCTTAATTTCAAAGCCCTTTCCCCGGTAAAGATTCACAAGCTTTGATTCGTGGGCACTCATGTGATCCGGATGTCCGATCAGCCCAATTGTCATATTCGTTTTAACAAACCGGTGCCCATTTGCAAGCTGATTTGCCACAAACTGATATTCACTCAGTTCTTCGCGCATTTTTGGGAGATACTTTGAAATAGGAGAATTGACTTGCCGTTCTAAGTGCGACGCTTTTGCTGTTGTGTTCAGCGCTAAATCATTTTGTTTGGGGATATGAACGCCGTAACTTATAAAAAATGGCGTATTAATTTGCTGAAGATCACTAAAAGAATCACCAATTAAAGAACTCATTTGGCTTTGATTCCAATGTGTTGGGTATTTTGTGATTGCATAGCCACGAAATAGCGCCCTACCCGCGTCAATCAGAAGCCCTTCCTTTTGCACCTGAACTTTTCGGTTTTGTGTGGGCATAGATTCCCGTAAAGGGGAAAGCGCATCATACACAATACGATCCGAACAAAAATCTGTATCTTTTAAGCGCGAGAGCAAAATTTGATCATAAAAATCAATCACACCTTCGGGCTTAAGGGGCGCCATGGAAAGGCCAATTTGTTGAAGCGTTGTCTCCACCTGTTCCCTTAAATCAAGGGCCCGTTCTTTTTGACGATTAAAATCTTGGTTTTGATTAATAGGCAGCGTTACCGATAAAATAAGGCGAAACTGTCGCGCTGGTTTTTGGTGTTTATCATGATGGGTATAATCGGCTAAGTTCTTAAAGTGCTGAACGCGGTACGCTGTCACCTTTTCCATAATTTTAGGATCTTTTAACGTTGTTGATCCGGTTTTATCACCAAATCGCTTTAAAGTATCCCCAATAAAAGGATCGGCAAAAAGTAAATATTGAATATTCGATCCCTCCGGCAGCAAATACTGAAACATACCGGTCATTTGTCTGTGGGCGTTTTCGTCAAATCCCATAATGGGGAGACCTTCAAACCCAAAACCCAGCGTAGAACGGTTATAAAATAGGTGATCTTGGTAAGCTTCATAAGGCAAATATCCTGAGAGAGAATGCGTATCTAAAAAAGGGAGTTTCATGAAAGCGCTCCACAGTTTTGTTCAGAAGTTTTAGATGCATCAGCAGTAGATGTCACCACCCACTGGCCCTGTTTCATGAGCGACCTTACATAATAACCTTCAACCATATTGCCAGCCGTATCTTGGTATGGCGCCACCAAAACCCGAAGATATTCTTCAGGCCGGCGTTCTATCGATTCAGATTTACCAGAACAATAAAGCGTATCCCTTTGTGCTGCATCTGTATCACGCGTGTATGACACAGCCAAAGGCAGTGTACTTTTTTTCTTCTGTTCTTTATCTACTGTCTGTTGATCGTTCGCATGTCCTAAAACATACGTATCAGACATCGACTTCCAGCCAGAACCCGTACCAGGCTCTGTTGAAAAGCTTTCTTCATAAGACGTACAGCCAAATAAAAGACTTGAGAGAAGCGCTAACAGTATGGATTGATGGTAATGACGCATGATCTTGTTTCCTTTTCTAATTTTATGATCTAAATTCACGTGCCACTTGAGAACGGCGAAGGCGATCGCCCTGCCCCTTTAGTGAATGGCGGTACAAAGTTTGATTCATATCAAAGCCAGCTTTGAAAACAACATCAACGCTTCGGCCCGGTTCAATTTCGATCACGGGTTGCAGTTGTTCAGCGCGCTTAATATAAAAGTCAGCCATTTTCTCCATAGCGTTTCCAACGCCTTTACCAGCACCGCCTTTTAACATATCTGATGCTTTTAAGGCTTCTTGTGTCGTTATCCCCATGGGTGAAATCGTGCTGGTGCCTTTTCCTGCGTCCGATAAGAAGCCACCAACGCCACTTAAGAATCCCCCAACAAAGGCGTTTCGCATAGCAGGGCCTGATTTATCAATGATGATGCCGCGCATGCCGTTTGCACCGTCTTCGCCGCTTACATAACCGTCTACCTTAAGTTCCATAATTTCGCCCGTTTTACGCTCAATACAAGAAAGTGTTTCTAGCCGCATAAAAACACGCTCTGAGGCCAAATCTCCATAAGCAGAACCAATGAGGAAACAGCGTTTTACATCTGTCTTAAAACCCCTTGGCATATTCCCAAAATGTGTCATTTCCATATGAAGGGGTTGTGGACTAGCGGACGCCCCAACAGCGGTTGATGCAACAACACCCGACGTTAGCCGTGCTTTTACAAAGGTTCCAGCCGGCACATAATGATCTACCGATTTCTTCGGTTTTTGATGATCCAAATCCTCTAACTTAAAAGAAACGGTCATGGTTTTCTTTTGTTCAGGCTTAGCTGCTTGTTCTTGATGAGTACCAAACGCATCCTCACCACCATCTTGAAACGTGCCCACTCCTTTACTCAAATGAGTGGCATTTAAGGTTTTCAAAGTATTTTTTGATGATGGCTGTGGCATTTGCTGTCTATCGGAAGGGCTCTGACCCCTTTCTATGCTGAGCTCTTGAGTGCCAGCATTCATATCAGCGCCCAGTTGTTTTTTAGCCATAGCGTCAACCAAAGCTTCCAGCTGTTCGTTTTTCTTTTTTATAAGATCCATTTCAGATTCTAAGCGTTCGACCCAGACTTTCTTTTGATCAACACTAGAGCGTGCCGTTTCAATGGTGCGCTTTTTAATAGGTTCTGCGTTTAAAACTGAATCTGTGCTTCCAAAAGAAGAGCGCATGGTGATAACACCCAGCATCACGATAATTAATAGCGTCAGGCCCCGAAGAAAAAGATGTTTTGACGTTTTTTAACCACGTCAGAGTCTTCATCCGCCAACCACTTTTTAAATTTCGCTTTGTACTGCCAGATGACGCTTGTACCTTGTTTTGTCTTATCCATTTTTAACCACCACATAAAGATAAGTTTGGCGCTTTGGTAACAAAGACTTATCTTTTAAGGCCAACGCCACAAGCGGAAGCGGACCACCACAAGCCATAAAATACGATTCAGATAAAGGTATTGGCGTATCCCCTGTATTTTTAACGGTAAGCTGATGCGCCATAAAGCCTGTATCCGCAACTGATTTTTGATAGGTTATATTCAAATTTTTGATTTTTGGCAGTATCAGGAGATCTGAAATACCGTCTTGATTTCTGCCACCACCGTTATACAGCGTTTTAATAAGATGAAGCGGCGCTTGGTGATAAGCAGCCGTACTTCCTGTTTGTTCGACGTCACATTCTAAAGATAGGCGTTGGTTTGGGTGTAAGGCTTGATTGTGTTCAAACATATCACCCTGCCCGCTTTGCTGAGCAGAATTTTCTCCCACCTTTAACACAATTTGTGCTGAGGATTTGTCACTTGGAACCAGTTCAAGTTCCTGAAACAGGCCGTTTTCTGTATTCATCACAAGGTTTTGTTTTTGTTTAAGCCCTTTAATAAAGAGAACACCTTTACCTTCATCTTTTTCAAAGTCAACGTCTTGGTGAAACCCCATAACATCAGCAATGCGGTCCCCCTGAAGGGAAATACGCGTGATCCCCTCTTTAGAGGCGGTCGCTTTTAAAACTTTCTCATCATTTAAGGTTAGCGTTTGCTTTTGTGCAAAGGAAGCTGTCACAAAGACGGTAAAACATAAGGTACACTTTAGATACAGTGAGGGTGTAGACATCTTAATACTCCTTTTAAAAAGGTCAGATCTTGGTGATTTATTTATATAGGTAAGGGGTGGTGCGTTGGTTAGACGCGTTTTCCATAAACAGGAAGGTGCGCCCTACTCTTCTGTATCTACTTGTATTTAAGAAGAATTTTTGAGGGGAACATCACCATCGTTTCCAGGCGGTGACAAAGGGTCGGGAGTTTCTTTAAAGCTGGTCAAACTAAGCTGAGGCGCGTACTTAGATGTCTCAAACGTGAGGGTGTATTTTTTATCATCAGATTCGTAAGCGTCCAAGGAACCCCATGGCAACCCCGCAAAGTCCCGCAAATACTAGAC
>CAZTIE010000062.1:0-8588 GCA_964613645.1 uncultured Verrucomicrobiales bacterium | reverse complement strand
TTGTTGCTAATGCTTGCACATCAGCTGCTTTTAAAGCTTTACCATCCATAATTGCGCCTAACACTTGCAACTTACCATTCTTTTTAGAAAATGATACAGCAGCTTTAGCGGCAGCAATTGGATCCGCAGAAAAGGCTAACGCTGTTGGACCTGACAAATATTCAGTCAAACTCTCGGCTTCAGTACCTTTAATGGCGATTTCTGCAAGGGTGTTCTTATAAACCTTATAACTTGCTCCAGCAGCGCGCATTTCACGACGCAGTTCAGTTGCCTCAATAACAGATAACCCAGATTGGCGGGTTACAACTACTAAAGATGACTCTTCCATACGTTGTTTAAGCTCACTTACCAGAACTTCTTTTTGATTCCGGTTCATTGTTTACTCCTTTACAGTTTACTTTAAGTTCAAATTGAACTTACTCAACAGAAGAAGCTATAAACATTGTCTACGTGCTTACCTTCTGTCTATGCAGGCTTTTTACACTTAAGCGACAAATCGCACCTACAGTCTTGGACACGAAGCACTTTAATACTTCGTTATCTTGAAGCACTACAAAAGTAGCACCCAAGAATTTGTTAAATTACTAGCTGATCAAAAATTCAACACCGCCACCCATTGTAGACGATAAAGACATTTTTTTAACAAATGTTCCCTTAACACCAGCTGGGCGTGCTTTTTGAATTGTATCCACCAAACATTGAATGTTTTCTTGTAAAGCTTCAGCTTTAAAGCTTGCTTTACCTACACCCGCGTGTATAACACCATTCTTTTCAGTACGGTATTCAACTTGACCACCTTTAACATCCTGAACAGCTTTTGCGACATTTACTGTCACTGTACCTGTCTTTGGATTTGGCATAATACCACGTGGACCAAGGATACGCGCTACACGACCGGCCATACCCATCATGTCTGGTGTTGCAATACACTTATCAAAGTTGATTTCGCCTTTTTGAATTTGCTCAACTAAATCTTCTGCACCTACAATATCAGCACCAGCTTCCTTAGCTTCATCAGCTTTCGGACCTTTTGCAAAAACAGCAACGCGGTAAGTTTTACCTGTTCCATTTGGAAGCTGTAAAACGCCACGTAAGTTTTGCTCAGCTTTTCTTGCATCAACATTTAAGTTCATTGCAATTTCAATTGTTTCATCAAATTTTGCTGTTGCATTTTCTTTGATTACTTTAACGGCATCGGCTAAGGAATACTGTTTATGTTTATCAATACCTGTATTGATTTTTTTGATTCTTTTTGATACAAATGCCATTTTCTACTCCACCACTTCTAAACCCATGGAACGCGCAGAACCAACAAGCATTTTTGCTGCAGCCTCAATATCGTTCGCATTTAAGTCAACCATCTTTGTTTCAGCAATTTCACGAATTTGTGTCATTGTTACTTTACCTGCTTTTTCACGACCAGGAGCTTGGCTTCCCTTTTTAAGATTAGCAGCTTTTTTTAAGAAATAGCTGTTAGGTGGTGTTTTTGTAATGAACGTAAAGGTTCTATCTGCATAACACGTAATAACCACAGGAATTGGCATTCCAGGTTCCAAACTTTGTGTTTGCGCATTAAACGCTTTACAAAATTCCATAATATTTAAACCTTGCTGACCCAGTGCTGGACCAATTGGTGGTGATGGGTTTGCTTTTCCAGCTGCAACTTGCAACTTAATAAAGCCGATTACTTTTTTAGCCATTTTATCCTCTTAATTTAAAGGGTGTGGTGCGATGCGACTAAACATCTTCCACTATTTAACATTGTGCACATTAAAATGTACGCTTTCATTACACAAGCTTATGACGTTTTTTCCACTTGTGTAAATTCTAGTTCAACCGGTGTTGGGCGACCAAAAATCATAACAGAAACCTTTAAACGGCCTCTTTCATGTTCGACTTCTTCAACAACACCAGAGAATGATGTAAATGGACCATCTGTGACACGAACACTTTCACCAACATCAAATGTATATACATGACGTGGTGCTTCTACAGATTGCTCTACTTGCTTTAAAATTCGCTTAACTTCACGTTCAGAAACAGGTGATGGACGACCATTAGCACCTAAAAATGAAGATACTTTGGGCACGTTTTTAACAAGCAGCCAAGCAGCATCATTTAAAACCATCTTCACCAGGATATAACCTGGGAAACACTGTTTTTCAACTTCAACTTTTTGACCGCGCTTAATTTCTATTACAGACTCAGAAGGAACAAGCATTTCTTCAAAGTAAGAACTAATGCCTTTCTTTGCAGCATACTCTTCTATCAATGCAACTGTCTTTTTCTCAAAACCAGAGTGTACATTTACCACATACCAACGTGCTTTGTTTTCTTGTTCCATTTTACCCTACAACATTCAATAATTTTAAAACTTTGTGAACGCCAGTATCAACGATCATGAAAAATATGGACGCAATTACAGCAAGGATGAAGACAAATAAAGAAGTCATTAAAACTTCTTTACGGGATGCCCATGTTACTTTTTTACCTTCTGCCTTTACTTCACCATAAAAACGTGAGGCTCTAACAAAAATATTCGCTTTACTCATAATTACATCCCAAAATAATAACAATTGTAATCTCTTCATGGCAGGAGTGGAGGGAATCGAACCCACAACCTTCGGTTTTGGAGACCGACGCTCTAGCCAATTGAGCTACACTCCTAAAAAAGACTGCGCGCTACCGTCAGACAACACACATTATAACATTAATACACTAATCCCAACTTTTTGTAAAGAAGAATTTGACGTCTATTTTGCAATGTTGCGGACATTTCTTAGATGTAAGCAACCAAAAAACCCTTACAATTTTATGCAATTCAGTCTATTTGTTGACACTGCCAGTCAAAGTGGGCGCGCATCGGTAAATTGCGTTTTGATCATACGATTATCTGCAGAATCTGGTTCTGCATTATTGACAATTGTTACTTTTAATAAAATAACCAACTCAACAACTTCGTCTGAATCTGCATGACTACCAAAGATATCTTTAATAATTGGCATATTACCAGCACCGGGTAAGCTGGCTTGATTTTGCGTTGACTTCACCTCCATCAACCCACCTAATACGCCAACATCTCCAGATTTTACGCGCAGGATTGTATCCATCTCTTTCACGTCAACAACTGGAACAAGTGATTGCTTTACTTCACCGTTATTATTAGCATTAGCCGCAAGCGCTAAATCAACGGCAGGGTCTGCAACCGTTTGGGAGAGCTTGGATATAGTTGGGCGCAAAAACAAAATCACATCCCCCGTTTCATCATCTATGGAGGGCTGAACAGACATGACCAGGCCAATGGGAACAGTTTGAATGTCACTTGATAAATTGAAGTTTTGAATATTATTTTGTGTGCTGGTTTGCTTATCATAATTGATTCTAAAATAAACATGATTTTGCGCCACTTTCATTAAAGCCGTTTGATTATTCATGACAGTTAAACGCGGGCTTGATAAAGTTCGTGAAGATCCAAATTCTTCTAAGGCTTGTAGAATACCTGAAAACTGGGCTCCTTTCCCGCCAAATTCTATAGCATCTCTTCCAGCAAAGGCAGTATCTAAAAAGGGCGCAGCACTAGCCAATGATCCGAAATTTGCTTTTGTGACTAAGTCTCCACCACCAAGTTTTTGCCAGTTAATACCACTTTTAAAACCATCTTTTAAGGTGACTTCAATAATTTTAGCCTCAACAAGCACCTGCCGACTTGTGATATGTCTTAATTGATCTAAGTAATCTTTCATAAGATCATGCTGCTTTTGGGTTGCATATACAGAAATTAAACCGGCTTGCTTATGAATTGAAAATTTACCAGATTTTTCAGCATGACTAAGAATTGTTTTGAGGTTTTCTTCAACTTCACCCCAAAAATTGTTTTGCCCTTGAGCTTTAACTTCGCTATTCGATCCATTATCTAAAGTTGCGGTATTCCCTTGTGCAGTACCCGAACTTTGCGTACCAAAAACATCCGTTGCAATGGAGATTCTATTTTGACTACTACGCTCCATATTTAAAAATTGCACATTGTAATTCTTGGTATAGGGCGCGTCTATTTCAATCCGTAAACTTGTGCCATCACGGGTAAGGCGCAAGTTTCCGATATCACAAATTTGCTTAATGATATGATAAAAAGGTTTATTTTTAGCCGTATAGATAATGTTTAAATTTACATTTGTTGCAAGTTGCAATTCTGCACCGGCTTGATCTGCAAGCGCTGTTAGAATTTCTTTAATTGGTGTTTGTTCTGTAATGGCAACCGAAACACGTTTTAATAAAGATTTTGGAATATTTTCTGGTTCAACTTTCTTCTTATAGGGCTTAAAGGTTTGTGCGCGTTTATATTCAGCAGAATTAGCGACAGGTTGGACAATTTCTTTTAGTTCCATTTTATTTTTTTTAGGGTGTAATGACTGATGATCCACAAAGTCAGAACATCCAGATAGCAAGAATAGGGATAAAATAGATAGCAAAAAAGAATTCATAAAATTTATTTAATATTTTATATATCTTTACCCTACACCCCTAATTCTTAACGAGAAGTTAACAAGAAAAATTCTTTATCAAGATATCTGTTTCAATATGAATTTACTATTTGAACACGCAAGCCGTAAAATTAAATCCCATTGAATAGGATTATTCCAAACCCAGATCCTTGCGTACCGAAGATTTTTCCATCCAATCGTTTTGAACCTTAACAAACAACTTTAAATGTACGCGCTGGTTCATTTCTTTTTCCATAATCAGGCGCGTTTTTTCGCCAATAGATTTAATTTTACTGCCCTTAGCGCCCAAGATAATACCTTTTTGTGAGGATCTTGCCACCACAACAGCTTGGGATATTTTGACACTGCCATCTTCAAAATATTCAAATGATTCAGGTGCAACATACGTTTCATAAGGAAGCTCTTCATGAAGTTGCAAGTATAACTGTTCACGTGTCAGTTCTGCTGCCCATAGATTTTCGGGTTGGCTGCTTAAAATATCTTCCGGGTAATGCCATTCGCTGTAGGGCATTTTATTGGCAAGTTCTTGCTTTAAATCGTCAGTTCCTTGGGCATTAAGGGCTGAAATACAAAAAGTTTTTTCAACGCTTTTATACTTTGAAAACTGTTCAACAATCGTTTTTAGTTTTTCTTCACTAAGCTGATCCACCTTGTTTAGAACAAGAAATAATGGGCTGTTTGTTTTTAGTTCATCTAAAATTTCAAAGCTTGATGTCATGTTGTGATAGCTGGCATCCACCAAAAGCACCAATGCATCTACATCTTTAACTGTATTCCAAGCTGATTTAACAAGCGACTTTTCTAAAGTCTTTTTAGGTTTAAAAATACCAGGCGTGTCTAACAAAACAAGCTGCGTATCGTCATGTATGGCAATCCCTAAAGTACGCACACGCGTTGTTTGCACTTTGTGCGATACAATAGAAACCTTTCCCCCAACAAATAAATTAGTTAGGGTTGATTTTCCGGCATTAGGTTGTCCAATAATTGCAACAGTACCGCATTTTTTATGCATATAATATATCTTAAGCCGCTGTCATAATGTCTTCAATCTGCTTTGTCGCAGCAATTTCATCTATTTGTTCAACAATACACATTTCACGCGTAAACCGCTCTAGCGCTGCTTGATAAATTTGCCGTTCACTGTAAGATTGATCTGTATCACTTTGTGAGCGGAACAATTCGCGCAAAACTTCTGCAAGTGAAACTGGATCGCCAGAATTAATTTTTGTTTCATATTCTTGTGCGCGACGGCTCCACATTGTGCGGCGCGTACGAATTTTTGTTTTTAATATTTCTAGTGCACCATCCATGTTTTTCTTTGACGATATAGCGCGCAAGCCAGCAGCATAGGCCTTAGATTTTGGTAAACGTAGTACCATGCGGTCTTTTTCAAAACTAATAACAAGAAGTTCTATTTCCATGCCAGAAATATTATGTTGCTCTGTTCCCATTAGCTGACCAACACCATGTGCAGGGTAAACGACATAATCACCTTGTTTAATTTTTTGTTTTGTCATAATGTGAAAAACCTTTCATGTCTATCAATACAATTGATATAAAGACTATTTTTTAAATTTCAAGTGTTTTCTTGTTTGCATTCTGGACTAAAATGATTTTCAAGCTTGTTTGGCACATCCAACCATTGATCAGCATCTTTTGGTGGGTCTTTTTTCTGTGTAATAACAGGCCATAAATTTGCATATTTTTGATTTAACTCCACCCACGATTCCATTTTAGGTTCTGTATCGGCACTAATAGCCTTGGCAGGACATTCCACTTCACAGACACCACAATCGATACAAACCTCTGGATTGATGACAAGCATATTGTCACCCTCATGAAAACAATCCACAGGGCACACTTCAACACAATCAGTATATTTGCACTTAATACAAGCGTCTGTTACAACAAATGTCATACATATATTTTTCGACCTTTTGAACATTTATAGCATAAAACAATATTTTTTACAATTTTAAATCCAAAATTCCAAATTGTAATGTGTTCAAATGTGCACCTTCTGCCTTTCATTTATACAAAAAATGCTCTAAAATCAAACTGAGTATTTAAAAGAGATCAACATGACAAAACATTCAAAAGTTCTTATTATAGGTTCAGGACCAGCAGGTTATACGGCCGCTATTTATGCAGCACGTGCAAATTTAAACCCAACGCTATTTTTAGGTATTCAGCCAGGTGGGCAATTAACAATTACGACAGATGTTGAAAATTATCCTGGATTTGCAACAGCAATTCAGGGGCCATTTTTAATGGAAGAAATGCATAAACAAGCAGAAAACGTGGGAACCACCATGGTGCGGGATGTTATTAAAAAAGTTGATTTCTCGAAGCGCCCCTTTAAATGTTATACAGCATCTGAAGAATACACAGCAGATACGGTGATTATATCAACAGGTGCCCAGGCAAAGTGGCTTGGCCTTGAAAGTGAGAAAACTTTCCAAGCTGGCGGTGTTTCTGCGTGTGCTACGTGTGATGGTTTTTTCTACCGCGGTAAAGATGTTGCTGTTGTTGGCGGCGGTAATACGGCTGTTGAAGAGGCTATCTTTTTAACGAACTTTGCAAAATCTGTCACATTAATTCACAGGCGTGATTCATTGCGTGCAGAGAAAATTGCGCAGGACCGCTTGTTTAAAAATGAAAAAATTAAAGTCATCTGGAACAACCAAGTTGATGAAATCTTGGGAACAGATGATACACAAAAAGTGACAGGTGTATCGCTTAAAAATACGCAAGATGGTTCGATGCAGAAAATCGATGTTCAAGGGGTTTTTATTGCAATCGGCCATACGCCGATGTCTGCAATGTTCAAAGGCCAATTAGATATGGATGATGAAAACTATTTGTTGGTTGAAAAAGGGACTGTACGCACAAAAATCCCAGGTGTATACGCTGCAGGTGATGTAACAGATAAAGTGTACCGCCAAGCCGTAACCGCTGCCGGCATGGGTTGTATGGCAGCTTTAGACGCTGAAAAATTCTTAGCACAATAGGAAAATCTGTATATGTTGGTTGATAGTCACTGTCATTTGAATTTTCCGGATTTTAAAGATAAAATCTCTGAAACGTTAGAGCGTGCTTACCAAGCAGGTGTGACAAAATTTTTGACCGTCAATACGAGGTTGTCTGAGACGGATGATCTTATAAAAATTGTGGATACGAACGAAGATATTTGGTGTTCTGTTGGCGTTCATCCACACGACGCTAAGGACCATACCTTGTCTGAAATTGAAGACAAGGTTATACAATATGCAAAGCATCCTAAAGTTGTTGCCTTAGGTGAAACAGGCTTAGATTATTATTACGATAACAGCCCCCGTCACGCGCAAATGAAAAGCTTTGAACAGCACATTATCTTATCTAAAACACTAGATCTACCTTTAATTATCCACACCCGTGACGCTGACGAAGATACCATAAGTCTTTTAGCGCCCTATAAAGGCCGCGTAAAAGGCGTGTTCCACTGTTTTAGTGGTGGCATTGACCTTGCTGTAAAGGCACTAGACCTTGGACTTTACTTATCTTTTTCTGGCATTGTGACGTTTAAGAAAGCTGAAGAAATTAGAGAAGTGGTCAAATTTTCGCCCATGGATAGAATACTGGTTGAAACAGATTCTCCCTTTTTAGCACCTATTCCGCATCGAGGAAAACCAAATGAACCCGCATACACCCGCCTTGTGGCAGAAAAAGTTGCAGATACAAAAAATATTTCATTGGCTGAAATTGCGCAACATACAACACAAAATTTTCACACCTTATTTTCTAAAACACATGCGCTGTAACCGATAATAGACATACAACTGGTTGCGGGTTAGAAAAACACACTAAACTCTAGGCTGATAAAGGGATAGAGTGGTATAATTTCAGAATAAAATAATAACCAGAAATCTATATTTTTTTATGATGAGAAACAGAAAAACCTATGCTGAGCCTCGTATTCCGGTTAAATTAACAGAAGATCAGTTTAATAAATTTCATCTTAAGGCACCTCCCCATCAGAAAGCGTAACCCGAGGTATATAGTCATTCCAAAAACAAACCATATTCTCGAATAGTATCATCAATTGTT
>CAZTIE010000061.1:0-8943 GCA_964613645.1 uncultured Verrucomicrobiales bacterium | reverse complement strand
GTGTGAAAAATGAGTGCTGGATAACGCTCATCAGCATTGCCCACACTATAAAAAAAGCACAAAACATCTTATCTGCATAGGGATAAGTGCGCCTAATGCTTCGTTTTAGCGACTGATTTGATGAAATAGAACTGTATATTGCTAGGTTTTGAATAAGAAATCAACCTTTTATAGAGAACGTTTACAGAAAATCCATTATACTGACGAAAAAATATTAACGCAAAGGTTATGCAAAGGTCTCACTATAAGCTAAAATGAGCTTAAATCTTTAAGCCAACCTGTCTCCATTAGACTGCACATAAAGTGGCTCTATTAAAGTGCTAATTCACAGTTTTATGGTCTCTATCGGTTTTTATGTTATATTAATAAAGTAAATCATTAATGAAAATAAAGATTGATATGATAACGCATAGATTTATTGCTTTGGGAATTTTTTCCAGTCGGTGGCTTCAGGCTCCTTTGTACTTAGGGCTAATTGCTGCACAAAGCTTTTATGTGTATCGTTTTATGCAAGACATTTTTCATTTATTTGTGCACAAGCGCCTTGCCGGCGAAGCAGAAGTTATGCTTGCTGTTTTAAGCTTGATAGATATGGTCATGATTTCTAATTTATTAGTTATGGTCATTGTTGGTGGATATGAAACATTTGTTTCCAGGTTGCGCTTGGATGATCATCCCGATATCCCAGAATGGTTGGATCATGTTAATGCCAATACAATGAAAATTAAGCTATCTATGGCACTTGTTGGTATTTCATCTATTCATTTGCTTAAAACGTTTATTGAAGTCAGTAAAATGAGTAATGACGCTATTATGTGGCAAGTTCTCATTCATATTACCTTTCTGCTTTCATCTCTTGCTTTAGCTTACACAGCTAAAGTGACTGATGCTTTGCACCGGCATGGGCTAGAAGAAGACTCTCATTAATTTTTTTGTTTTTATAAACATATTTGACTTTAGTCTCTATTTAACATATATTGTGTAATTATTTCTATTATATTCTGTAAAAGGAAGATACTATGGCTTTAAATAAAATATTCTTTACTGTACTTTGCTGCAGTTTACAACTGATTGCTTCCAGTTATAGTGGAGGTGAAACTGAGCAGCCGATCCCAAATGCATCCCGTTCAAGTACGCCTGATACGATAGCTGCGGAAGGTTCTTTTGTTAGAAGCACCTTATATGGTTTTGGTTCTGCTGTTCAAGGCGCTGCATCATCTGCAGCAAATTTAGTAACACCGAGAAAAAGCCCCACTAAAACGTATAGATCGCATGAAGAGTTGGATGCTATGTTGGGTGGTGATTTTTTGCAGAAACTATTTCCGCATACTGTTCCTAAAGATTTACAAGAGTTTGCCCTAAAACATCCCGATATTTTAACGGCTGTTGCTGTGTCAGCCTACGCATACCTAGATGAAAGCGTTCATCATAAAAATCCAGATAGACCAAATGAAAAAACCGTTCAGGGCTATATAGAATCGTTAGGTTTTGAAATTGAAAAACTAGAAGATGATTTAATTTTGTTAACGCGTACGACTGCAAATGGCATTAAGCAAGCATGGTTTTCAGTGACAGGCACTGATTCTATCGCTGATGCCATTACAAACATTGGTATTGGTACGCATATGCATGCATGTGATTACCACGATTTTATAACATCTGTATGGTCAGATCATGTGGCGCCTAAGCTATATGCAGAAAATAGTTATTGTGCATCTGCATTAAATTACATGTCAAAATTACCCTTAAATTTATATCGTATGGTAAATATGGCGTATCTTGCATTGTCTATGTACGGTTTTTTTAAAATGCAATATACAAAAGATCTGTATTCTACATATTTTGGCATGTTATGTTCCGCAGGTTTTGTGATGAGTGCAGCGCTTTATTGGAATATGATTCCACACACCTTATATAAACTACGTTATAAGCCACATACAAACCGCTTGCTAGCACGCATACGTACGCGTCGCAAGGAGTTAGGACAAGAAGATTATGAGGATTTTTTTGTAACGGGACATTCTTCAGGTGGACATGGTGCACAAATATTAGGGTTATTAACAGGAATGCGAGCGTTTAGCTTTAATGCGCCTGGTGGTGCTTTACGGCATGCATTATGGGCTTATGAAAGTATGCAAGATAAAGATGGGATCATAAAGCCCACAGAAGATGATTATAAGCAAAAAATTCTTGCTATTATAACAAAGAAGGACCCCGTTTCTGCTTTGCAGCATGATCAAGACCCTGTTCAGCCTATACAGATTGACTTAAAGGGAGAGCACGGCTTTATCGGACCACATAAAATATTACCACTTTTTTGGCAAACTCAGGCGCTACAAGCAGAAAGATCAGGAGATGTAATACCAGCGTTACCTACAGCACAACAGAAACATTCGCTTTTATTAACATCGTTAAGGGCATTGTTAACGCCAGTAAGAATTGTATCAAATATAGCTAGTAAATTTGAATTTTTACAGCAAAAACTAATGGGTAAAATTAAGAAAAAATCAAAAGGTGTATAACGTATAATAATCTAATGTTAGAAATAAGCCACAAGATATAAGCTTATACTTAATAGTTGGGACGTGAGCACTAAGAAAAATAGTATTAGTAACCATTTTATAGAAAAAATGTTTAGACTTATGTAACATTTCATTGTATTTTTAGAGTGTCTATTAATAAAGTGATTTACTTATAATGCCTGATACTGTTTATACTCAATCCGTTGCATACCATAAAAGAAAACCTTACGGTAAAATTGCCATTCAAATAACAAAACCTATGGCTGATCAGCTTGATTTAAGCCTGGCTTATTCACCTGGTGTGGCCCGTCCGTGCGAACTTATCCATGACAATCCTTTAGAGGCTTATCATTTAACCTCTAAGGGTAATTTAGTTGCCGTTATTTCAAATGGAACAGCAGTTTTGGGGCTTGGCAACATAGGGGCATTAGCGTCAAAACCAGTGATGGAAGGCAAAGCAGCACTTTTTAAAAAGTTTGCTGGTGTCGACAGTATTGATATTGAAATTGATGAAACAGATCCTGATAAATTAATAGAAATTATAGCATCCCTAGAACCATCTTTTGGCGGCATTAATTTGGAAGATATTAAAGCACCTGAGTGTTTTTATATTGAAGAAAAATTAAAAAAACGCATGAATATACCTGTCTTTCATGATGATCAACATGGAACAGCCATTGTTGTGGCAGCAGGTATTGTGAATTCCTTAAAACTTGTTGATAAAAAAATTGATGAAGTGCGTGTGGTTTTTAATGGTGCAGGGTCTGCTGCTATTGCATGCGCTAAATTGCTACTTGAAATGGGTGTTAAACAAAAAAATATATTAATGTGTGATCGTGAAGGTGTTATTCATTCAGACAGAGATTTTAAAGAAGATGACGTTAAACGTCAATTCCTCACCACTGGTCCAGAGCGCACTTTAAAAGATGCATTAACCAAGGCAGATGTTTTCATTGGCCTATCAGCTGCGAAAGCTATGAGCGCTGATATGGCAGAAGTTATGGGAGACAGGCCTATTATTTTTGCTTTAGCAAATCCAGAACCTGAAATTCACCCAGATATCGTTGCAAAAGTTCGTCCAGATGCCATTATGGCAACAGGGCGTTCTGACTTTCCAAATCAAATTAACAATGCTATTTGTTTTCCTTATTTATTTAGGGGTGCCTTAGACGTTAACGCAACGGCTATTAATGAAGAAATGAAAATTGCGTGTGTACATGCACTTGCAAAAATTGCACAGTCAGAATCAACAGATGTTGTGGCTAATGCATATGGCGGCGTTCATCATAAATTTGGGCCAGAATACATTATCCCAAAACCGTTTGATAAACGTTTGCATACAATGCTGCCTTTAGCAGTTGCAAAAGCGGCAATGGATTCAGGTGTTGCAAGAAATCCGATTAAAGATCTTAAATCTTACGCGAAGGATTTGGAAGAATTTGCCTATACATCATCACAAGTGATGCGCCCCGTTTTAGACATGATTGAAGAAAATCAGAAAGAACTGCCACGCATTGCTTTTGCTGAAGGTGAAGAAAATCGGGTTCTTCAAGCAGTTCAAGAACTGGTTGATAAAAATGCATGTCGTCCTATTTTAATTGGGCGCCCCGATATTATCCAACAGCGCATTGAAAACTTATCTTTACGCTTAGTAAATAGTGAATTTGATGTTGTTAACCCGGCACAAGATGCGCGTTTTGCTCAGTATTGGCAAGCTTATCATCATATAATGGAGCGCGCGGGTGTAACAACAAGCGTTGCTAAAAATACACTTCGTACGAATTTTACAGTAATCGCTGCCATGATGGTGAAATTAAAAGATGCTGATGGCATGGTATGCGGCAGTATTGGTCAATACGGCAGTCACAGTACGCATGTTCAAAGTATACTAGGGCTAAAAAAAAATGTGCACCATTGCTCTACCCTTAGTGTTTTATCTATGGATACGGGGCCACTATTTATAGCAGATCCATTAGTGCCTGAAACACCAACAGTTGAGCACATGTTAGAAATGACAAGCCTTACAATTGATTGCGTGAAACGTTTCCAAATAGAGCCAAAAGTCGCTTTTGTATCAAGGTCTAATTTTGGCACACAAAATCATGATGGGGCGCTTGTGATGCGTGAGGCTGTATTACAAGCGAAGAAACGTCATCCCGATATTCAAATTGATGGAGAAATGCACGCTGATGTTGCATTAACGCCGCATTTACGAAAAACAACAATGCCACACTCTACTTTAGAGGGTATGGCAAATGTGTTAATTATGCCAAGTATTGATGCAGCGCATATTTCCTATACAATGATAAAAGCATTAACGCAAAAAAATAGTATTGGGCCTATTCTGTTGGGTGTGGATGCGCCTGTTCATATAGCAAGCCATACAGTGAGTGTACGCGGATTGGTGAACCTTTCTATGCTGGCAGTTGCGGAAGTAACCACTTTAAATAAGTAGGATATAAAATATGGTTGAGAGCTTGTCAGTTGAAACGTTACATGATAATTTTGATGATTACTTTGTGATCGACGTACGTGAAGATGAAGAGTATGCATCAGAACATATAGAAGACACCGTGTTAGCCCCCCTGTCTGAACCTTTAGGTGCTATTCAAAACAACGGCAAAAAAATAGTCTTTATGTGCCGTTCTGGTAAGCGCAGCTTAATAGCTGGGCAAAGGTATCGGCTGGAAAATCCATCCGATACGGTCTATAACTTAATGGGTGGCATTCTTGCCTGGGGCCAGCAAGACTACTCTGTTGTTAAAAAATAATTGCATCAGAAAAACTTAGTTGTTGTGGCGCAAGAATATGGATTGTTTAACATGTGGCTGCTAAAATCGCGTAACCTTCAGATTTTGTTGAAATAAAGTTTGAGCCTCTTAGTGCTCCAAAATCAGAAACGTCTTGTACTTAACACGCGTTTGCAATAGCTCTTCGTTTCTTTTCTAGACTCTCTAAAAAACGCCAAAATACCTTTTTTGTTAATGTTTCAGGGTTGGCTTTCCACATGCTAAGCGCCGCGCCTATAGATTTTATTGCCTTTTTACTTTCAGCTTCATAAAGTAATTGTGCATCTAGAATACCATGATAGTGGAGTACTTTTATGGCCTGGCTTAGGCTCGCATCTGAACCTGGTGATGAAATTCTATCCACATCTTCTGCAGAAAATGCTATACCCAGTGAAAATATCGAGTGAGTTATAATACTTTTTTCATTTTTAATCTTTAAAAAACTTTGAACTGTTAAGACAAATATGACCAACAACTTTGTTTGTTAAATTTTTTAGTGATTTGTATACGTTCATTTTCAGATACTAAATCGTTATTATTTCCTTGTGTTTTCACATATAAATAGGGTATGAATGTAGGTAATAAGCTTTTATAGGCTGATTTTGTTTGTGAAAAAGATATTGAATTAATAATGGCAAATTCTACGACAGCAGGTCAAATAATAGAAAATCAAACAAAACCTGAAATCCCTTTATCTGTTTGGATGGTGGGATTGATGATGTTTATGGCATGTGCATCTTACGTTATGATTTATGCATATTGCGGTATTTTTTTAAAAAATGTTGCTGGTGCATCACTTTCTTGGATTGGGTTTTTAGAAGCGATGGCTGAAGCAGCATCTTACTTCACTAAATTATTATCGGGTATTATTAGCGATCAAATGACACGCAGAAAACCGCTAGTTGTTGCAGGCATAGCTATGACCGTTATTAGCCGCTTGCTGCTCGCTATGTCACCGACATTTGCTTTAATTACAGTAACGCGTGTTATTGAACGTCTGGGAAATGGCATTCAATCAACCCCGCGTGATGCGATGGTTGGGGATCTTGCACCACCATCAAGACGCGGCGAATCATATGGATTAAAACGTGCTTTGGCACAAGCAGGCAGCTTGTTTGGTGCCTTTCTAGCCTACGCTGTTATGGTGTATACAAATGATGATTACATCAGCGTGTTTTATGTAGCATGTATTCCATCTGTCATTTCTCTACTTGTTTTAATTTTTTTCGTACACGAAAAACGGGCACAAAAAAGTTCTGCTATAACTGCTGAAATTCCGTTGCCACAGGCAAAACGAAAGCACCCCATACGTATGCAAAACTTAAAACGCATGGGCCGTTCATATTGGATGCTGATGTTTGTTGCTGCTGTGTTTTTCTTAGCGCGTTTTGGTGAAACCTTTATGACCTTACATGCAAATGGCAGCTTTAAATTAGAACCACGTTATATTGCAATGGTTATGGTTGCCTATAACCTTGGTCATTGTTTAATTGCCTATCCAGCTGGATATCTTGCCGATCGCATGAATCGTTATTGGGTTTTGGCTATGGGTATTTTAATGCTGATTTTATCTGATTTATGCCTTGCAACGGCAACGGGATTAACGGCTTTTTTCATTGGTGCATTTTTGTGGGGTGTACAGTTTGGTATTACACAAAACGTCTTTACAACACTTATTGCAGAAACAGTACCAGAAGATTTACGTGGCACAGGATTTGGGGTATTTTATATTGTTTGTTTAAACAGCGCCTTTGTAGCGGATACAGTTGCGGGGCAAATTGGCGAATATTATGGAGTGGGTCAAATTTATATTTATGGCTGTGTTATGGCTATTGTTGCGTTATTCTGTTTAATGTTTACAATGGGATATCGCAAAAAGAAGTAATTATTTTTTGAAATTAGGTTGATCATGACACGTTTTATTTTTATCACTGGTGGCGTTAGTTCTTCTCTTGGAAAAGGAATTGCTTCAGCGTCTCTTGGTGCGCTTCTTCAAGCACGCGGCTATACAGTGAAACTGCGCAAATTAGATCCTTATTTGAACGTTGATCCAGGCACCATGAACCCCTATCAACATGGGGAGGTTTTTGTCACAGAAGATGGCATGGAAACAGATTTAGACCTTGGTCATTATGAACGTTTTACAAATGTAAATTGCCTTTCAACAGATTATATAACAACAGGGCAAGTGTATTCTAATGTTTTAGCAAAAGAACGCAAGGGTGGATATTTAGGTACCACTGTTCAAGTGATCCCCCATATTACGGACGAAATTAAAAGTTTTATTACATCTAACATAGATGATGTTGACTTTGTGTTATGTGAAATTGGTGGCACCGTTGGTGACATTGAAGGGTTACCTTACTTAGAAGCTATACGTCAAATCAGGAATGATCTTGGCCGCAAAGCAACTTGTTTTGTGCACTTAACATTGATGCCTTACATATCCACAGCATCAGAACTGAAAACAAAACCCACACAGCATTCTGTAAAAGAAATGTTAAGCCTGGGTATTCAACCCGATTTATTACTATGCAGAAGCGACCGCCCTATTCCAGATAGTGCGCGCCAAAAATTATCCCTATTTTGCAATATTGAACGTGATAATGTAATTGCCGCTTTAGATGCAAAAGATATCTACGAAGTGCCATTAAGTTATCACTATGAAGGGTTTGATCATCAAGTGTGTGAATTCTTTAATTTGACACCGCCAGAACCAGATTTATTACCATGGCTGAAAAATCAAAAGGCCATTAATGAACCATCAAAAAAAGAAGTTAACATCGGTATTGTTGGTAAATATGTCGCATTACCAGATGCTTATAAATCTGTTGTTGAATCTGTACAGCATGCGGCACTGAATAATGATGCAAAAGCAAATATTGTTTGGATTGATTCTGAAGATGATAACCATCTTGAAACAGAACTTAAAGATCTTGATGCCATCATTGTGCCTGGTGGTTTTGGTTTTCGCGGCATTGATGGAAAGTTAAAAGCGATAAGCTACGCACGCGAAAATAATGTGCCCTTTTTAGGTATTTGTTTTGGTATGCAGCTAGCCGTCATTGAGGCTGCACGTAATTTGTTAAACTTAAAAGATGCATCATCAACAGAATTTGGTCCGTGCCAAACATCTGTTGTGGGGCTGATGACAGAGTGGCAATCAGAAAAAACAATAGAAAAAAGATCAAATGAATCTGATTTAGGGGGCACAATGCGCCTTGGTGCTTATCCTTGCACTTTAGATTTAACGTCAAAAAGCTATGCGGCCTATGGTGCTGAACATATAACAGAGCGTCACCGTCATCGCTATGAAGTTAACATGACCTATAAGGATGATCTTGAAAAAGTTGGCCTAAAGTTTGTTGGACTGTCACCAGATGGCACACTGCCGGAAATTGTAGAGTATGCAGATCACCCTTGGTTTGTGGCAGCGCAGTTTCATCCTGAATTTAAATCGCGCCCCTTTTTACCGCACCCCTTATTTCAAGGGTTAATAAAGGCTGCTCTTAAGAAATAGAGTAAGAAGCTGACAAAAAAGTCTATTATTTTTTTATCATATTATCTACGTAAATGAACAATAGTGCTTGACAGAAAAGCTTTAAATTATTTAATCTAATCACCAGGTGGCC
>CAZTIE010000060.1:0-8999 GCA_964613645.1 uncultured Verrucomicrobiales bacterium | reverse complement strand
ACCTCAATTGTGCCGAAAAAATAACTGATTACTTAGATTTCATGCAATTGCCCTGCATGGAGTATATACCGATACCTTAAAAGATCATAATTGATAACAATCTTTAATGGTTTTGACGCACTTCAACCTTGAAACGGCCGAAGAAAAAAATATGCATCAATAGATAAGCTTTTTAATAGGTATATGTAGCTGTTTATTAGTACAAACCTACTTCTTAACGGTTTATTAACTTATCCCCACTTTTTGTGGAAAAAGCTGTGGAAAAAGATGTGGAAAGCAAGGATCTGCGCCTGCATTCCTGATGTGCTTATTTTTTAATCACCATTTTGAAAGCCGCAGAAAATATAGATTTTTGCTCAAACTTTAAGAAAAATTATTTTATATAATTGGTAAATCTTATTTTTCACAAGGAAAGTGGATTGCGAGTATGAAAAACAAAAAAATTCTCAATATTTATACATTTTTTGTGTTTTAGCTATTGAAAATGAATATGAAGTATGCGTCTTTCCAATGAGTTTGCAACGTTGTGTTTCACACATGCCACTTTGAATCTTCCAAAGTCCTAGCAAGCGAATACTGTGCTTGTGATGACCACATTTTTGTACAAAAACTCAAAGTTATTGGACCAATTTACTTGCAATATAATCATGTTACTTATTTTTAATGATTGGCATTACGTGTATAAGCTATATGTCTTATATCTAGTGAACGTGCACACTATTTGATTTTTTACTTAGTTTTTAGGGGCAAATCATTTAGACTATAATCTAGCTAAAGAAAATAGATTTCACATGTTACGCTATATTTTAAAACGTCTCCTTCTTATGATCCCAACTTTGTTGGGTATTATGCTTGTTAACTTCATTATTATTCAGGCAGCACCAGGTGGCCCTATTCAACAGGTTGTATCTAAATTACGGGGTGTGGGGTCTGATATAGATAGTCGCTTTGGTGCGCAAGATTCAGCCCTTGAAAATACACTGTCAGATGATTCGGGGTATAGAGGCATCCAAGGTATTGACCCTGCTTTTATTAAAGAACTTGAAATACGGTTTGGTTTTGATAAGCCTGCACATGAACGGTTTTTCCTTATGATCAAAAATTATATTACTTTTGATTTTGGAAAAAGCTATTTTCGTGATCAAGAAGTCATTGATATTATTAAGGCAAAGCTGCCTGTATCTATATCGTTGGGGTTATGGACGACACTGCTTGTATATCTAATTTCTATTCCACTTGGTATCCGTAAAGCCGTACATGATGGGTCACACTTTGATGTTATCAGCAGCAGTATGGTGATTGTTGCTTATGCTGTGCCAAGTTTCTTGTTTGCGTTATTCTTGATTATTATGTTTGCAGGGGGTAGTTTTTGGAATTATTTTCCTTTACGTGGGCTTTATAGCGATAACTTTGAGACACTTTCCTGGTTTGGAAAAATAAAAGACTATGCATGGCATATATGTTTACCTATTGTTGCTATGGTGACATCTGGTTTTGCAAAGCTTACCCTGTTAACAAAGAATGCTTTCTTAGAAGAAATTAATAAGCAATATGTACAAACAGCCCGTGCCAAGGGCCTTGCTTACGGAAAAGTGTTGTACCACCATATCTTTCGTAATGCTATGCTGGTTATTATTGCCGGTTTCCCAACAGCCTTTGTGCATATATTCTTTACGTCTTCTTTGCTTATAGAGGTGCTGTTCTCATTAGATGGCCTAGGCTTATTAGGGTTTGACTCAGCCATGCAACGGGATTACCCGCTTATGTTTGGCACGCTTTATATGTTCACCTTGTTAAGCCTTGTTCTGCACCTTATTGGCGATCTGTTTTATATGGTTGTTGATCGTCGCATTGACCTAGAATCATCACGGGGGTAAGTACAGTGCCTGAAGCAAGTAGAACCGCAACAATACCATTATTTTGATTGCATTTATATCTGCTGCTTAGGTTCAGTTAGTGTGCGTAAAAGCATCGTTTGACTGTATGAGGGGGTGGGGGTAATAAGTGCGAACGGCGCCTACTGTGGTGTTTTGTATAATATGCAGTGTATAAAAATAAAGAATAGTATTAGGAAGGCGGCGCCTAGTATTTAGGGTGATAAATGTCGGTCTTTAGCAAAATGATGTGGGCAGTAATCTCATGCAGCTCGCTACCCATTAAGGTTGGTGCACCTCTTTTCAGCATAAAAAAAGCCCCTTAAAAGGGGCTTTAATAATAAGACTATATTCTTTTTGAATTAGAAAGAATATGTCATTGCAACGCGAACGTTTACACCACGTGGTTTAATTGTTACGTCAGGACTAGCAGCTCTCGCTCCAGGACTGTCATATTGCATATAGTCGGAGATATTTTTTTTACTTTGCATAAAGTTATACCCAACAGTTAAACGAGCAGCCATTTTATCGTTAATTTTAAAGGCAGCACCCAAAGTAGGTTCTACACCAAAAAGAAACTTACTTTGTGATTTTTCGTTAGCAGTAAACTGAGCACCATTAGCATTTATGTGAAATGCACGAACATGAAATTGTGTCATGTTGAAGCGCAAACCAAAAAGACCTGACACTTTTTCAGTAAAGGCAAAATCAACACCTGGCATAAACCCCAAAGAGTTTTTTGCTCTAACTGTAACGTTTTCTCTAGCCAATGCATTGTTCGGTGTATCTGGAAGCATATCAAGGTTTACTTTTTTAGTTTTTCCACCTAAATATTCCCAGTCACCTTCAATAAAGGCTGATGTCTTTTCATTTATTTTAAATGTTGTCCCCATTAATAAACCAAAACCCATTGAATTAATACTCATTTTTTGATTAGATGAAAATGGGAGGTGAGCATTATTATTGTTTGTATCAGCATCAAGTCCAGATAACTTTGTGTTTGTCTGCGTCTTTGAAAAACCTAATTTCAAACCTGCATATGGTTTGGCGATCATTATACTAGTGGTTACAAGTAAAGCTGTAATAATTTTCTTATTCATTTTTTTTCTTTCTAAAAGATATGACTTGAACCCCATTATACAAAAAAGTACAACCAGATTCAAGAAGGGGGTTATATTATTTAAATGTCTGCTTTCTTATGGCTTTCTTGTTGAGCTGAAGCGCTATTGTCTTTTGTTGCTACTGCAGGTGTTTCAGCTAAATGAGCATGCAAACTTGCCATAAGTGCAGCAATGGCCTGTTCTTTATATTCAGTGGTTGCTTTGGCAACGGCTGCTTTAAGTTCTGCATTTTCTTTTTTAGCGGCTTCTTCAAATTCTGTTACCGACTTGTCAGCTTCTCTTGCGTCTTCAGCTGCTTTAGCCTCAGCTGCTCGAGTTTTTTGAAACTGCTGAAGCATTTTTGCTAGATCCATTTTCATATTTTGCATAGCCTCGTTCCTTACTTGAGCGTTTTGTGCATAGCTGGCAAGTTGCTTGTTTAACTGTTCTTGCAATTTTGTCAAGAGAGCCTGTAACCCCCTCAGATTTTCGTCATAGCTTTTTAGTGCAGATTCCAACTGCTCTCTTTTAAGTTGATTTGATTGTAATGCGCTGTGTTCCGCCTGTTGAGTCTTGAGATGGTTTGTGCGTTCTTCTGTCGTTTTTCGTATTTGATCTTGCAGGCGATTTATTTCACTTTTAAGTCCATCAATTTGATCTGCTTCTTCTTTTTCAAAAGATTTATTGCTGCGAACTTGATCGTCAATCTCATTGTTAGCACGAGAAAGTTGTTCGCATTCGTCTTCTGCACGTTGACCTATAGCGTGTAATGCGTTATGAAATGTGTCTTGTACTTTCTCGAGCGCTCGGAAAGTAACCTCTTCTTGCATTTCAGCTGAAGGGCGTTGCCTTTTTAGCTGCTCCTCTCCTGCTCTTTGTTCTGCCTCAGCGAATCTTTTTCTTTCTGCTTGCATCTCTTCTTCCACCTGAGCTGCTACTCTTTTTCTAGCGTCATCTAGAGTTGGTGCTCTTTGTTCGTTTGCGCTTCCAGAGTCTCGAGTGGCTGATGCAGTGAGTACACAAGTTGTTGCTGCTGATAACATAAGCATGGTTAATAGTTTTTTTGACATTTTATCTTCCTTTTAAAAAAAATTATACATATATTTGTACAAGGTCATGCTACCAAGTGATTTAATTTATGTAAAATTTTTTTTAGAATAATTTTAGTTGTCAATTTTGTCGACAGAAACTAAGGAGTCTAGAATGTTAAAAAGCGCATTTAACATACGCCGAACACCCAAGGGAAATTCCAGACCAAATGCACATCAGGATGAAATACCAACTATAAATAGAGCATCATTTATTTGTACGCTTTTTTCATGCGGCCAGTACTATATACCCTCAAAAAATACAATCACTATTTTCACACATAAAAAAAGCCACTGAAAACAGTGGCTTTTTTAAAAGCTTTAAATGAAGTTAAACACCTGCGCTTGTACGCCTTGCGTTTTGAGCTTGAGGGCTATTGTCTGCACGAGCTGCTGCTTCACGTTCTACTGCTTCACGTTCTACTGCTTCACGTTCTGCTGCTGCACGTTCTACTGCTGCACGTTCTACTGCTTTACGTTCTACTGCTTTACGTTCTACTGCTTCACGTTCTGCTGCTTCACGTTCTGCTGCTGCTGCACGTTCTGCTGCTTTACGATGAACTGCTATGGCACCTGGAGCTTTATGATCTAAAAGTTCTGCTGCTGCACGTTCTGCTGCTTCACGTTCTGCTTCACGTTGAGCTGCTGCTTCAAGTTCTGCTGCTGCTTTACGGTCTGCTAACATTTTACGCAATGGTTCATTAAGAAGTTCTTGTTCTTTACGACGATCTGCTAGTGTTTTTTTATACTCTTCTTCACGTCCTTTTGCAGCGTTCCTGAACGCTAAAGCTGCATGATCTTGGGCTACCATTGCGTCGCGACGTTCTGCGCGGTGTGTCCTCATTTTTGCGTCACGAGCAAAGGAGGAGTCTCCACGTTTCTTTGCACGACTAGCTATGCGTTCATCAACCTCCGCTACTGCTGCGCGACGACGCTCAGCTGCTTCTGCGCGACGACGCTCAGCTGCTTCTGCTTGACGAGTTGCTCTTTCTTCCGGCGTTTCGAACATCCTTTCCAGACTTAACTCATCACTATCCGAAGCCATCACAGGGCTATTTAAACTCTCCATACAAAAACATGCTGCAGATAGCAACAATGTTGATATAAATTTATTTTTTTTCATAAGTTCTTCCTCTTTAAAAGATTGTTTGTGCTTATTCATCAAACATCTTACCAATACTTACAGTTTACAAGGTAAGTATTAACAAAAAGTAAACAACCGCAAGAAAAGTGGTATAGGAAAAATAAATGATATGGAACAATTACTACAGCAATGTTTTTAAATCATCAAAAGGATTCATACTGTCATCATCTTCTGCATAGACTGATAAATTCTGATTATCTAAGAATAAATCAGTTGCAAGATAAAAGTATTGAGAGACTATTTCACCAAAATCAACAGAGCCTTGCTCCATAATTTCAAAATCCATATCATCAAAATCTAGGGATTCAGGTTCTATCTTACACAAAAGAAGATCAATGTTTTCTTGTAATGTTTCAACATTTTTAGGTAGATTTTTTTGTACTTGCTTTACATATTCTGCTGATAAGATGCCATGAAAAAGATAGGCCTTGTCATCATTCTTACGCTCACTTATTAACCCTTTTAAAGATAAGTTTTTAATTTCGTGAAAAGAAAACCGTTTTGCAAGGGCTTTGCATTCATCGGGTTTTGCCTGAATTTCAATTTTACCAGCATTCTTACTAAGCTGAGTTTTAACATCTAAGGGGCGTGAGAACTCTGTCATGTTTTTTCCTTAAGATAAGTTAACAGATTTTTCAACTGTATCTGAAGAACTGTCGCCCCTTGGCAAGTGCATATATAAAAGTAAAGGGGAAGCTAAGCAAATGGAGGAGAAAGACCCGACCGTAATACCAATAATAATAGGAAAGCTAAAGGCAGAAATGACAGGGCCTGCCATGAAATAAAGTGCTGTTAAGGCAATTAATGTTGTGGTTGCTGTCATCATGGTGCGTGATAACGTTTCGTTCAAGCTTTTATTAATAATGTCTTTCAGTTCAAGTTTTTTAAATTTACGTAGGTTTTCGCGAATTCTATCAAAAATAACGATCGTATCATTAATAGAGTATCCGGCCGTTATCAAAATAGCGATAACAGATGTTTCATTAAATTCTAGCCCTGCCCAAGAAAATAAGGCAAGCAAAGTTAAACAATCATGTGCCAAGGCAACAATTGCACAAGCAGCAAACTGCCATTCAAAACGAACAGCAATATAAATAAGCATGGCGGCCAAGGCTAGTGCCACAGCTTTTAGTGCATTTTGCACCATTTCGCCACCAACTTTTGGCCCAACAGTTGCGACTTTTCTGTACTGTTGATCTGCACCAAGAACGGCTTTAATTTTTTCAATAGCATTTCCTTGTGCACTATCGTCACCATCTTGAAGCTCTACTTTTACCATTAAATCTTTCGGGGTGCCAATTTCTTGAATAACAACCTCACCCAAATTTAGGGCATTAAGATTTTCGCGAAGTGTTGTAAGGTCTGGTTCTTTATCCATATGAACCTCTAAAACATGACCACCCTTAAAATCAACACCAAAGTTAAGGCCGTTAAAATAACCAGATGTACCAAGAACGGCTAAAAAAATAGCCAAGCAGAATGTAATAAATCGTCCGCCAACAAAATCTATTTTTGTATTATGTGGAACAAGTTGTAATGCCATGATAAAAACCCTTAAATAGGAAGTGTTGTTAAGTTTTTCTTATTGCGTACCCAAAGGTAAATAATAAGCTTTGTTAGCGATAGCGCTGTAAATAGAGATATTAAAATACCCAAAGCCAAGGTGACAGCAAACCCTTTAATAGGACCAGAGCCAAATTCAAACAAGACTGCAGCCCCAAGCAAGGTTGTAAAATTAGAGTCTAAAATGGTTGTCATCGCACGCTTATAGCCGGCTTGAATGGCTACCATAACTTTAACGCCCGTTCTAAGCTCTTCCTTAATGCGTTCGTAAATAAGGACGTTTGCATCCACCGCCATACCAATTGTTAAGGCAATACCTGCAATACCAGGCAGCGTTAAGGTTGCTTGCAAGATAGATAGTCCTGCAAACAGTAATATAATATTAAACGTTAAGGCAATATTAGCAATTGCACCAAACAAAGAATAAGACATAATCATAAAGATTGAAACTAAAACGAATGCGATACCAACACCTTGCTTACCATGTTGAATAGAATCAGCACCAAGGCTTGGACCAACAGTTGATTCTTCAACAACTTTGAGCGGTGCTGGAAGTGATCCTGCACGTAAAAGTACAGATAGCTCGTTAGCTTCTTTATACGTAAACCGACCAGATATTTGAGCGTTACCACCTGTAATAGGTTCATTAAAGACAGGTGCGCTAATTACGGTATCATCTAAAACCATGGCGAATTGACGATTAACATTATTTTTTGAAATTTCTGCAAAGGCACGTGTGCCTTTTGAATCAAACTGAATGCTAACAGCGGGTTGCCCCGACCTTGGGTCTTCTGTGATGCGCGCATCAACAAGCTGATCACCCGTTAATTTTACCTCCTTACGTACAGGAATAAAATATTTATTTCCTTTATGATCTGTCGTCATTAAATATTCAGCCCCTTGTGGTGCAACACCCATGGGTTTTCCGTCTTCTGTTGCATTCACACTTTGTGCATTATTGTCAACAAGTCTAAATGTAAGTTTTGCCGTTTTACCAATCATGCGTTTTACTTCAGCGGGATCTTCAACACCGGGAAGCTGAACAATAATGCGGTCTTCCCCTTGGCGTTGAATATTTGGTTCTTTTGTACCAGATTCATCAACACGACGACGAACAACCTCAATAGATTGCTCTATGATTTGTTTGTTACGTTTTTCTAAAGCGTCTTCCTTAAATGTTATATTAAGATTGCCATTAGATAGATCTTGAATTGTAATATATGAATCAATCTTAAAAATTACTTTTTTAGCCTTTGCAAAATCATTAGAGTTAAGAAGTGTTAACGTTACATTCCCTTTGTCTTTTGTGACTAACTTGAGGTCTGTATAACCAATTTGTTCCTTTCTGAGCGTGCTTCTTACTTCATCCTTAATATGACTTAAGTAATCTTTATGCGCAGATTTCAAATCAACCTCTAACTGAATATGCGAACCGCCACGTAATTCAAGCCCTAAATTGACTGTATTTTGTAAAAATAATGGCAATTTTGCTATTGTTTTTTGATCAAGCACATTAGGTAGCGCAAAAAGAACGCCTAATAAGCAGGTGCCAAAGATAATCAATAACTTCATTTTAGAAAGTTGTAACATAGTGTAAACCCTTAAATAATTAAGCTTCTTTTTTAGCTGTACGCGCTTTTGTTTTTTTGACAACAGCCGCTTTAGTGTTAGGTGCCAATGCTTTTTTATCTGCTGACTTTTTAGCAACTTGCTGTACAACTTTTTTTTCAGTCGCGTCAACAAAGCGCGTTACAGCAGATTTTACAATGCGAATATTGACATCTTTTGCGATCTCAAGAACAAATATATCGTTTTCAATTCTTGAAATTGTGCCAACAATGCCGCCATTTGTGATGATTTGTGCGCCGGGTGCTAATTCTGCAATTTTTTTCTCATGCTCTTTTCGCTTTTTTTGTTCTGGCCTGAACATTAAAAAATACATGACCACACCAATTAAAATTAAGGGTATGAATTGCATAAAAGGGGATGCAGAAGCTGCGGCACCATCAGCGTAAGCTGCAGTAATAAAAAACATATATATAAACCTATAAAAACTAAATCAGTTCTTATTGTATCTCCTTTTTTTATCTCATGCAATACTTAACCGGTTTGTGTGTAGAGACAGATTCAAATTGTTTGCTGATTTTAACGAGATTTTAACTTTGTGTAGATAATCTTAACATTAGAGGGCCACTGGTTTGGTGGAGGAGGAATTATTTGTGATTCCTTG
>CAZTIE010000059.1:0-9004 GCA_964613645.1 uncultured Verrucomicrobiales bacterium | reverse complement strand
GATGCGCCTATCCAGGCATTTAATAAAAATATCAACCGTGTTGCACTTCAAACTTTGACTCTGTCTGTATAAAAAAAACGCCACAGAAAATTCTGCAGCGCCCTTTATTATTAAAGTAGAGTTGGATTAGAACATGCCTGGCATACCGCCACCCATTCCGCCCATTCCACCACCCATGCCGGCGTCAGAATTTGCCGCTTTTGGCTCTGGCTTATCAGCAATCATTGCTTCAGTTGTGATTAATAATCCTGCGATTGATGCTGCATCTTGAAGCGCAGTACGTACAACTTTAGTTGGATCGATAATACCAGCTTTAATCATGTCGCCATATGTTTCGTCTTGTGCATTATAACCGAAAGCATAATCATTTGATTCCATAATTTTGCCAACAACGATTGAACCATCAACACCAGCATTCACAGCAATTTGACGACAAGGTGCTGTTAGTGCTTGACGAACAATTTTCATACCCACTTCTTGGTCTGCATTCATTGCTTTTAGATTATCTAGCGCTTTTAGTGAGCGAATTAAAGCAACACCACCACCTGGCACAATGCCTTCTTCAATTGCAGCACGTGTTGCATGCATTGCATCTTCAACGCGGTCTTTACGTTCTTTAACTTCTAGTTCTGTCACACCACCAACGCGAATTACTGCAACACCACCGCTTAATTTAGCAAGGCGTTCTTGTAGTTTTTCTTTATCATAGTCAGATGTGCATTCTGCTGTTTGTGCACGCAGTTGAGCACAACGCGCTGCAATTGCTGTTTTTTCACCTGCGCCATCAACAATGACTGTATCATCTTTTGAGATGTGTACTTTTTTAGCTGTACCTAACATTTCCATTGTGACATTTTCAAGTTTTAAACCAACTTCTTCCGAAATAACTTGTCCACCTGTTAAAATTGCAATGTCTTCTAACATAGCTTTACGACGATCACCAAAACCAGGTGCTTTAATCGCAGCAACTTTTAAACCACCGCGCAGCTTGTTGACAACTAAAGTTGCAAGTGCCTCGCCTTCAATATCTTCAGCGATAATTAAAAGTGGTCGGCTTGACTGCACAACTTTTTCTAACAAAGGAAGCATTGGTTGCAAACCTGTTAGTTTTTTTTCGTGAATCAAAATGAATGGATTTTCTAGATCACATGTCATTTTTTCTGAATTCGTTACGAAATATGGTGATACATAACCACGATCAAACTGCATACCCTCAACAACATCTAATTCTGTGTCTAAAGATTTTGCTTCTTCAATTGTGATCACGCCTTCTTTACCGACTTTTGCAACAGCTTTTGCTAGCATCTCACCAATTTCTGTTTCACCGTTTGCAGATACAGAACCAACTTGTGCAATTTCTTCATTAGTTGAAACTGTTTTTGTTTTTGATTTTAAATCTGCAACGATGGCAGCAACAGCAAGGTCAATACCGCGTTTTAAATCCATTGGGTTCATGCCAGCTGCGACTGATTTTACACCTTCACGAATAAGGGCTTGTGCCAAAACTGTTGCTGTTGTTGTACCATCACCAGCAAGATCTGATGTTTTAGTCGCAACTTCACGCAACATTTGTGCACCCATGTTTTCGAATTTATCTGAAAGTTCAATTTCTTTTGCAACAGATACACCATCTTTTGTTGTGCGTGGTGCACCAAAAGATTTCTCCATAACAACAAGACGACCTTTTGGCCCTAGTGTTACTTTTACAGCATTTGCCAAAATATCAACACCGCGTAACATTTTTTCGCGAGCGTCAGTTGAAAAACGTACTTCTTTAGCCATTTTTGAATCCTTTTTAATTTAAAGTAAAATAATTATGCTTAATGAAAATTAAGCAGCCATGACACCCATGATGTCTGATTCTTTCATGACGATATATTCTTCGCCATTAACTTTAATTTCTGTGCCGCTCCATTTTGCAAACAAAACACGATCGCCAGATTTTACATCCATCGGGATAATTTGACCGGCTTCACTGCGTTGACCAGAACCAACCGCAATAATTTCACCTTCCATAGGCTTTTCTTGTGCAGAGTCTGGAATGATGATTCCACTTGCTGTTTTTTCCTCTGATTCAATGCGCTTAACAAGAACACGATCATGTAGGGGTCTAAATTTCATAGAGATCTCCTTTATATTTTTGGTTAATAATGGGCAAAAGGCTTTTTAGCACTCTCACCCTCTGAGTGATAATTTAACGCGGTAACAGGCTCCTGTCAATAAAAAAATAATTAAATTAAGGAACAAAAAATAAAGAGTTGACATTATGGTCATATATCAGTACAATCTGATTAATGCAAATAGACAAAGTGGTCAAAAATAAATGAATTATAAATAGATTTTATATGGCACTACGTGCAGAAACTTTTTACGAATCGGAAAAACTTTATTTGGGGATGACTCTCCCCTTGTAATTCTAAAAACAATACACATATTACAAATATAAGAAATTTCAATAAGGTTATATACAATGAACAAACTATACAAAATAGCACTCACACTATTACTATCTACCCATACAATATTATGGGCTACAAGTACCCCAGCAAAATCGTACGATTTCACTGAAAATGGCATGTGTTTCTCTATGCATAAACTGGGGGATGCTCGTGGTGCAACAGATGAACATCGTGGTGTTTCCTTTGATGGCGGTGGCATTCGTGGCGCAATGGAAGCTTTATGGGCCGTATCCATAGAAGAGGCGGCAAATAACGAATATGCAGAGTTAACAACAGCTGAGGCCAAAAAAGCATTTTTGGAACGCACCGGAATTTATAAAAGAAGAAATATCACTGATAGTCGTGTTGTGGCAGTTGGCGATATTCGTTTTCAGGATTTCTTTGATTTTGCTGCAGGAACCTCAACAGGCTCTATTTGCGCCGCTGCACTATTTCATAAAAACAGATTTAGAGCAACAGAACTGCTAAATCTTTACTTAAATTTATCGGTTGAATTGTTTGATTTGCAAAGACAACCAAGTGGCGCAGGTGGTGTATACACTTCCAAATATAGCTCTAATGGCCTTAAAGGACTGTTACGTGCTTATTTTGGTGACAGTAAAATGGGAGATGCTTTTGGCAATAAAAAAGTATACTTTGGTTTAACCAATGAAACCACACGGTCATTAGAGCTTGCAACAAACCAGGAAGTTGATTATGACGTGCATCCTGGCCAAATAAGGCATTATGTTGATCACACATTGGTTGACATGATCAGTACTTCTTGTGCTGCACCAACATTTTTTGATGCAAATGAAATGACTGTAAGAGGAAATACGACACATCAATTTTGTGATGGCGGTCTATCTGCAAATAGCCCCGGTAATGTTTCTTTTGCGTCTGAAAAACGAATGGGGCGCTATACAACGGAAATGTATGCTTTTGGTACGGGTGGTTGTGGTGCCTATTCAGTGCGTGAAAAAAATTCTGGTAAATTGCAAGCTGGAAAACTTATGTCGATAACACTGACTGCTAATACAGCAGGAAGTATTAGCAGTTTGAAAGGTGAAATTAGCGATAGTGTTTCTCCACTTAAAAAATTATTCCGTATTAATGCAGAGTTATCAGAGCTTCAACAATATTTGGACGATACATCACCCGCATATTTAGGCTTATTAATGGAAAAATCTTTTGCGTGTACTCAAACGAAAGCATTTGAAAGCATGATGGGGAATTTAGGCTTGGATCACCAACATTTGCCATCAATTAAAGATATTACAGCACGAGCAAATGCTTTAGATGAATCATTTGTTGATCAAGTATTGAAGGATGCCAAGTTTGTACAAGACTCAAAAGAAGACTACTTACTTCGTTCTTGCTGGCGCCGTGTATGCGCTTTGGATACACAATGGTTTGCTCCAGTCAACGAAGTCAGTATTATGGATAAGTATGGCGTTCTGAAGAGAGTTAATTCAGATGAATTTTTACAGCACTTGCAACAATATGCAGAAAAAGCGAACCAAGCTAAGGAAGTAAACATACTGAAAACTTATTTTTCTGCAAAGAGCGCCTTACAAAAGGTACAACCACTTTCTCAAGAACAATTTGATGCCTCATTATCTAATGGCGCTATTGAGAATGCGAAAGAAATGCTGCAACAAAAGGCTCAGGAGTCTAGCGTGTATAAAGCGATATCTGGTGCAAAGGGTGCTAAGGATAGCTTGATAGCAGCAATTACAAGGTTCTGGACGAGTAAAAGGCCAGTTGAAGAAGAGGCGTCAACCCCAGTAGCGGAAGATACTGTTCACCAAGGATGTGATCAGGATGCGGAAAGAACTTCTGCTAGTTTTGATAGAGACGCGGCAGAAGAAGAAAAAGCATTAGGCGCAGAAGAAATAGTACAGGAGATGCTAACTAGGTGGGTAAATGGCGACCTATCAGAAGAGGATAAATCTATGTGGTATATCATCAACAACTATTTAGCATACTTAAACGATGCCGGCATTAAAGATACAAACTGTTCAGATGTATTAAAAATTGCATCAACACTTTATGCCAATACATTGTTCCAGGGTATTAGTAATGATCAATTACAGAGTTTTTCCGATATGCTTAAAAAGCTTACTACTTATCTAGAAGAACAAAAACCCTTCTTTTCTTTAACTAAAACATACCCGGATGCTTTGAAAACATTCAGCATGGGGTGGATTACAGGCGGCACACGTTTAACGAGTTTATTAGAAGCTGTTGGAAAGCGTATAGCCAATGCGCCATGCCTAGAAGATAGCAGAGCTGAATTTGCAGAAGGATATGATGCCCCAGAAGAAGGAGAAGGAGAAGGTTAAAAGAATCCGCATAAAAGATTTACGTATCATTAGGAAGGGAATGGGGATGTTGAATACATTCTCTCCCAATTCTGATGAATTCATACACACGAATAAAAAAACACAGCGGGAAAGTTACGCACTATATTCTTGCGACCATTATACCCGACATGGTATAAATACAAGTAAATTACTCAACTTTTAAAAAACTTTTTTTTATGCTTTTGCAAATTGAAGAACCAAACGCACCCATCAAAGAAAACGGGCATCAATCGCAAGCTATTGGTATTGACTTAGGCACAACGCATACTGTTGTATCTTATGTAAAAAATAATCAAGTAGAGACGATCTCTATTAATGGCAGTAAACTAATGCCATCAGTCGTTGGATGCGATGCAAAGGGATTAATAGTAGGAAAACAAGCACAAGAATGTGGAACGTGCATCTATTCTATTAAACGCAATATGCATAAACCCGCTGAAAAAATTGCTTTTAACAAAACAACGGTCGAACTAACAGCAGAAATTTTAAAAACAGCAAAGAAAGCAGCTGAAACAACTTTAGGCGAACCTATTCATGATGCTGTGATTACTGTACCTGCTTATTTTGATGATACACAACGGCAAGCAACAAAAGATGCCGCACAATTAGCAGGTATTAACGTTTTGCGTTTATTGAACGAGCCAACGGCTGCAGCCCTTGCGTACGGCTTGGATAAAAAAACTGAGGGGCTTTATTTAGTATATGACCTTGGTGGTGGCACATTTGATGTATCATTATTAAAATTTACAAAAGGTGTTTTTCAAGTAATTGGAACCAACGGCAATACAGCACTTGGCGGCGACGATATTGATCATACAATTGTAGAATTTTTACAATGGGAAAAAACTTCAAACAACAGATTAAAAGCAAAAAAGCTAAAACATGACGTAGCCCTGCAATCCCAAACATTACTTTCTCAAAATGATTTATTAAATCTATCAAAGGATTTCGTGCAAGAAACTCTAGCCTGTTGTGATCAGGTTCTAAAGGATACGACTTATAAACCTGAAGATCTTGATGGTATTATTTTAGTCGGTGGATCCACACGGCTATACGGACTATCGGATACAATTGAAAAACATTTCAACCAAAAGCCCTATCAAGATATTGATCCTGACTTATCTATATCCCACGGTGCTGCACTTACAGCACATGCATTAACACAAGGTGCAGATACCTTATTGTTGGATGTAACCCCTCTATCGTTAGGCATGGAAATTATGGGCGGATTAATAGAGAAAATAATTCCAAGAAACTCCCCCATTCCTGTTCAAAAAGCACAAGAATTTACGACCTATCAAGACAATCAAACTGGCCTTAAGGTTCACGTCTTGCAAGGCGAGCGTGAGATGGTTAACGATTGTCGTTCTTTATGCGAATTCACCTTTAGCAATATACCCCCAATGCCTGCAGGTATGGCACGCATTCGCATTACTTTTGCATTAGATGCTGATGGCTTATTAAGTGTCTCAGCAAAGGAAATGCATACAAATAAAGAACAACACGTTGAAGTAAAACCTTCTTACGGCCTTACAGAAAATCAAATGTATAAAATGCTTTACGATGCACAATTTCATGCAAAACAGGATATCCAAGAGCGCTTATTAAACGAAGCTATTGTTCAAACCAGCCATCTGTTAAAAGTTGTATCGCGTGCAATAGAAGAAGACCGCGATCTTCTGAAAGATAGCGAATACACACATATTAAACAGCTGATTAAAAAACTAAAGAATAGTATTAGCAAGAAAGACTGTGATAATATTAAGCAGCTTAAAGAAGAACTTTCGCAAACGACACAAGCCTTTGCCGAAAAAAGACTAGAACGCTCTATTAGTAAGCAACTTGTTAACAGCAATACATAAAACAGGATCCAGACTATGCCTAAAATTAACTTTGTTCACCAAGATGGCACGACAAAAACGATAGATGCGCCTAACGGTATTTCTGTTTTAGAAGTAGCTCATATGAATGATATTGACTTAGAAGGTGCCTGCGAAGGGTCTTTAGCATGCTCTACTTGCCATGTTATTGTTGATGACGCATGGTACGCAAAACTATCTGAAGTTGAAGAAGATGAAGAAGACATGCTAGATCTTGCATTTGGGCTAACACAAACATCACGTTTAGGATGCCAAATTATTATGTCTGACGAACTTGACGGCTTAACGGTAAAACTACCTGCTGCATCTAGAAATTTCTAAGAGACTTTTTTGTGAGAAGTACTATGAACTCATGAAGATACGTTTCTATCCAACATCAAAATTAACAAATGTGTAAAAATTTGTGTCCGCGAAGAAAAAGTATTATACTAACAAAACATTACACTTAATGATCAAGAGGATATTGAATATGAAAAAACGCACCGTACTCTTTTTAATGATAACACCATTTTTACAAACCGGCTTATACGCCGCTAGTGCAGAAGAAACTGAAGGAATACAAGAAAGTAGCGAAGCACAACCTGCTGAGAATCCTAAAAAATACTCAGATATTTTAAACGATCAACGAAAAGCGCGCGAAAAAGCAGATGCAAATCTTGAAAAAGCGATGACTTTGCCTGTACAAGATGCTGCAAATGCCTGCTTACGTGAATGGGGTATTGCTGAGGCAACACAAGAAACAGACCCCAAAAGTCTGTTTGGGGTTCTTGTGACGCAAGGTATAAACAAAACCGTTCCAAATAGTCAGTTTGGATATACGTTTTCAGAAAAAAACAAACCTATAATAGATGATTTTATCAAAGTTGTCAAACACTGGGATAAAGGTCTATGCATTGCTGATGTTGGTGCAGGAAAAGGATTAAGCGCACTCTATCTAGCAAATGAAATTTTTACTATTTTAATAAAACGTCACATTACACCAAGTAGCCCTATCCAAATTTGTGTATCAGACCTTATATATGGCAACCACTTGCGAAACTTAGCAACCGTCGTGAACGCGGCTTGCAGACCCCATATTCAAATGACAGCCCAAACCGTTGATTTAACACGTTGCCACCCACTTGCAGCAGGCCCAGTCGATCATATATTTGCCTTTAATGTTTTTCACTATCTGCCATACACGGCTTGGGGTGAAACGACAAGACATCTGCAAGCTAACCTTAGCCCAGATGGTGCAATAACGATAACTGTAGATGCAGCATGTGCTGAGGAAGGTAAGCAGACATCTGAGACTGAAAATAATATGGAAGCACAGCGTGCAAATCCTTTTCATATCCTAAATTTTGCACTCTATGACCCTCAAAATGAAAGAAACGGCTTCATTATAAAGACTTACAACCCTAAAACACTTTTTTTAAAAATGCTCGCTATACCAGATACCCGCCATGGCATTGAAGATATTGTTTTAGAAGGGTTAAAACAACATCTTACAGATTATGCACGAACACAAAACACACCAGGTGATACACCTGAGTTTCAATTAGCATGCCACACCGTTATGCAAGAAAACGCGAAAAACGGGGGGGGCCGAGAATTCGAGCAATTATATCAAGAGTCGATACAAAAATATAGAGAAATGTACCCAACAGAACACCTTACTTTTGGAGCAGGTCCCACTGCTATTAAGACAACTGTAACAGAGCTTGTCGAAAAAGTTCAAAAAGGGGCGTTATGCGTGCGAATTGGTAATTATAATTTTACGCCAGAAACACTACGCGAAGCTTTAAAAAGCACGATAATACCGCAACTAAAAATTCAAAGTGTTCTGGAAGTTTGTGTGACAGAAGCACAAACACTGGAAGACCTTGTGTTCGCATTAAATAACGGAAGCAGGAGGCCTGCAAGAAAACAGATTCTTGGAATTAAAGCCATTCTTACAAAAGATCACACGTTAGAAGACCAGCTCTTGCCTGAAGCTGCAGAGACAGAAAATGGTAGTTCTACAGCATAAGATGGTATAAAATATTAATGTTTATACTAAACATATATGGGGATGTGGATACGCGAAACACCCCCTATATGAGTTTAGACTAGCTGTATTTTCCCATCTTTAATGGTCAGAATTTTATCCATGCGTTTTGGAAAAGCCAGTCATTGGTATGAAGAAAAGTACGGGAAACCGTGTGAAAACAAGCCGTGGAGACAGCTACATTTAGGTATCGATCCTCATCTTAAGACACCTCCCCATCAGAAAGCGTGGCCCGGGGTATAAAATATCTGATTTTAAGATTTTCAACTATATTTTGTACTTTTTGCACAC
>CAZTIE010000058.1:0-9103 GCA_964613645.1 uncultured Verrucomicrobiales bacterium | reverse complement strand
TCTCCGTTCAACGAAAGCTTATCATCAAACGGATCACTATTTTAAGATACAAGTAGTCGCCGTCTAAGTTCCCCCGAGAATCTGGCAATTTTACATTAAAGTCATAACTCACTTTTCTATATACTTCTAATCCAATAGTTACGCCATCGCTAGCGTGTCCCATAACTCCTAAACCAAAAACAAAAACAGGCTGTCTATTTTTAAAAGTCTGTCGTACTGGCTCCGCCGGATCTTCGGCAACATAGGTAATGGAACGCGGACCATATTGAATGCCAAGAATCGCATACGGTATTATATCGTTCAAACGCACACCCGCTTGCCCCATAAGACCAACAGCGCCAGTTGTTTTAACGGAAATATAATCCAATGTGTCGCCGTCTGTTGCATTACGGTAAACTTCTTTATTAAGGGGGGTCAAAACACCATACATATAAGCACCAAGATAAGCCATACCTTGATACGTTCTAACACCGATATGCATAGATCCCAAAGCAGTGTTCACGGCATAAGGTTGTTGCACTTTTGTAAACGAGTCACCAGCATCTTCACGTGCTTTAAGGGTGTCATTCTGTTGCATACCACCAGCACCCAACCCAAATACAAATTTATGTCCTTGTGCTTTTTTATTGACACTGCCATCTTTAGGGGCATCAGCCAAAGCAATTATCGGCACACACAATAATAATAGTATTTTTTTCTCACGTTAACTCCATATTAACTTTTATCTCATACATTGATAGTAGGATAGTTATTTTCTATACACAAGAGCGTCTATGAATTTTAAAACTTTATTTTTTTTATGTTTTGCCTACAATGCTATTGCGGCAAACATTCCATATGATGGTGATAAAGTCAGAGTTTGGGCTGGTAGCACCCATAGCAACGCAATAATAAATATCGAACGCTATATACGTGTTATCTTAGAAAAGATTCCTCAAAATGTTCCAACAAAGGGTAGTTTTAACAAATCTCTAAGTAAACTCTGTCATGGAAAAACCACCAGCAATTTAGACCCGAACATAGAAATACTGCGTACGTGGCCAAAAGCTGGCGGCAATTGTGCACAAAAACAATATGATTTAGTTATGCAAGCATTAGCACAATACGATGCACAACAACTAATAGATAAAGATGCGGAAATAGCCTCCCTACGTATTGTCATCCAAATGTTGCGGGACCTTAACCGCCGCTTAAAAGTTGAAATAGCAAACCTGAACCTGTTTATTGAAAACGAACTTGAAGATATGATAAAGCGCTATGTACGCTATGTAGAACGTTCAGACAAGGCCTTAGACGCACATAGTGTTGGTTTAATAGGGCACACAGCAGAACTGGAAAGATTATTAGGATTAGTTCAACATGGTAATGGAACAAGTGGTTTGCTTCATGATATTCAAAATGCACAAACTGAAGCAGAGCGTTTATTAGCTGAGGCGGAAACAGCGAGTGGTGAAACACTAGAAGCACTTGCACAAAAAGTGAGGGATCTTCGATCAATCATTACTGATACTGATGCCGTATTTAAATCATACAAACAACAAATAGATGTCCTGACCCAAGCGATGGGAGCATCTACCCCCTAAGAACCGCAAAAATTTTATCATAAAGTAAGATGATAATACCACATTGAAAATACAAATCACTACGTATTTTCTTTAAGAGACAGAAGTAACAAATATAATGTAAATAAACAACCAGGAGAATAGACTATGAAAAATAAATTTTTAGCCCCATTACTGATAAGTGCAACAATATTTTCAGTGTCAGATACATTTGCATCAGAGCCAGGTAGCGCACCAAAAACGCTAGCACAGCGAGCTGAAGAGATGAGAAAACGTAGAGAGGCTTTGCACGCCAAGGAAGCAGAAACACAACATATAGCTGAAAACCTTATAGCGACAAAAAAAAGAGCAGCCGATGCCCTAAAAGAGGCTGAAGCTTCCACACAGGACTTGGACGAAAATATGGGCAAATTAGAAGGCACACGTATTAGCGCTGAAACAATAGCACAAAATCATCAAAAGCGCCTCGAGACTCTAATAATCAGTCTTCAAAACGTACAAGGCGAATTTATAGTTTTAGATAAAAAACTAAAAATAGATATCGAGGACAAAGAAAAAGAACTTGATGCTGCAAAGACGTTAGGGGACGACAGTTACATAAAGTTAGAGGAAGAGTATAAAGCGTTAGTAGCTTTCAAAAAAGATACTGCCCTAGTATTGAAAACAACAACGGAACTTATACAGATTGCAATAAGTGGGATCCAAGGCTAATAACCATATACTATGACACTTTTTGGTGTACATTTCATCAAACAGTGTCATAGATTTTTTTTCAAAGGTAGATAAGATCATGACATTACATAAAAATTTTCTTTTAACTTTATTATGCTTAGCTGCCTTAAACCAAAATGCAGAATCTACCAGTATAGCTGAAAAAGCCGCTGCAATGAAAGAACGAAGAACAGCACTTCCTGCACAAACAGACGCAGCACACGCAATTGCACAAGCACTAGAGAAAGCTAAAGCGACATTAGCAGGCACAAGTGCAGAACTAAATAAAACAACGGCAGATATTGTTGATTCGCAAGAAGTACACGCAGATCAACTAAATGCCTTTTTAGAAGAAGCTAGAATAAAATTAGACATAATCAATAAAGAAAATTTAATACGTGAATCTTACATTAATCAAATTCAAACTCTACGATCAAGGTATGAATCGTTGCTTCAAACCCTCCTGGATAAACTAAAAGTACTACAACTTAAAGCGCTAGAGGATAAGGAAACGATTGAACGCCTTACCTTAGAGCGCGATATGTATATGGACGAACTAACGGATGCTATTCAAATAGATTTACCAAAGCATCCAACAAGCGCAGCTACTATGGGCACACAAACAGACGCAGATGCAACACCAACAAGAAACAGTTCTACAAGTACAGGAACACCAACACATCGACCAGCTGCAACACATCATACACCGTCACCTCCTGCGGCAGTTCCATTACCCCCAAAAGAAACAAATGCTCTATTCAACAAATTCACCAGCCTTAGTGATTGGGAAAAAGAAAACAGTGAATATAGAGCCGCAATGGCTAAAGGCCAAGTTCCAAGTCTATCTGCTGAAAAAAGACATATCTATCGTTGTTGGGTTGCAGCAAGAGTAATACACACCTCGCAAAACGACAGCAGCAAAGATGACAAGGTTAAAGAAATGAAAAGATTCATGTTAGGGAAACACAAAGCTACTCATTTACCTGAATTAAGGAGTAGCAACAGCTGTTTCCAACAAAGTTCAGAATTCATAGAAATTTACAAATGGATGAAAGCACACAATATTCTGTTTCCCGCAGCAAAAGAGCAAATGAATGCACTTTCTCCACCAAGAACACCAGCACCTTCTAGTTCTCCTCAACGACCAAGAGTGCAGAATCAAGATGGCACAAATCTATCGTCATCCCCTTCTCCACAGTCAGCAGGACGTGACCTGATTGCCGGTTCCCAAGCTGCTGGATCGCCATCTCCCGTTCGTCCTCCTGGCCTATACGCTGATTTAGTGCCAGTCAAACCATTTTCTCCAATTAGAGAACTGTCTCCTGAAGAACAACGCGCATTATCTCTTCAAGAACTCAGGTTATATAATTACCACAGAAATAAAGCTGCCTCTCCGCAACAAAAAACGAGATCACTTAGGGACCCTCAAGAACGATTTAATATGCACTAAGCAATACTACATACCCTGGCCTTTTGGCTGGGGTATATTTCATTCAACAGCTTTATTTATATTTTATTGCAAGCTAGACTATAAATAGAATCAGCTTAGAGCAAAAATATGTCAGCACTTCAAAAACGTATTTTTGAACACATTAAAAAAAATGGCCCTATTACTGTTGATCAGTATTTAAACATGGCCCTTTATGACCCTAAAGACGGGTATTATTTTAAAGACGGTATTATTGGCCGTGGTGGTGATTTCATCACAAGCCCGGAGATCACACAGGTTTTTGGCGAACTTCTTGCCATTTTTATTATAGATCAATGGTCAAGCGTTAATTCTAATTATGACCTGCACATCATAGAATGTGGACCAGGCCGCGGCACCTTAACGCTCGATATTTTAAATACATTGCAACAATATCAAGCTGTATACGAACGCACACATGTGCACCTTGTTGAAATAAGCCCTTCCTTAAAAGAAATACAGCAAGAAAAATTAGCAGAATATAAAAATATTCAGTGGCATACAGCATTAGATAAAGTGCCACAATGCGATGGCTATACATTTATTTTAGCCAATGAATTTTTTGATGCGCTGCCAATTAAACAATATTGTGACACTGATGATACCACACAAGAACGCATGGTGCATATTAACGACAAAGGTCAGCTGTCTTTTAGCCCCCCCGACAGCGACAATATTCATGAGGCATGCCCAACGTATAAAATAATTATGGACAACATTAATCTGCGCTTACACAACGCACCAGGATCTTTTCTTATTATTGACTATGGTGATGAAGCACAAAACAGAAGAATCAGCACGCTACAAGCCGTACATGATCATAAAATTGCCCATGTATTTGATAAACCGGGCGCGGTAGACATATCGCACCAAGTTAATTTTAATACACTACGTGATTTAGTAGACTCTTCTATACTGTGCTATCCGTTGCTTACCCAAGGAGAATTTTTAAAGCAGCTCGGTATAGATTTACGTTTACAGCAACTGTTGCCTGGTGCATCGGCTGAACAACGTATGCAACTGCTTAGTGCCTGTGCTAGACTAACATCACCACAACATATGGGTGAAATTTTCAAAGTATTTTATGCAACATCAAGATGCTCACAATAAATTAGTAAGGTCACTTACATGAATTTAAATGTCTCCATTAATTGGCGCAGTATTTCTTATGTATGTGGCTTCTTATTGTTAGCCTTAGGTGGTGCCATGCTTATTCCTGCATTCCTAGATTTCTGCTTTTTTAGTGGCCGCACCTACATGAATTTTATGGCAGGTGTCTTTATTTGCTGTATTATTGGAGGGGCCCTTGTTTTGGCAAACCGGTGTCCAGATCGCATGAAACTAGGTATGCGCGAAGCATTTTTGGTCACCAGCCTCGTATGGGTGGTGTTATCTATTTTTGCAGCCCTACCCATCTATTGGACTTTAAACATACCTTTTATCGATGCCTGTTTTGAATCTGTCTCATCACTCAGCACAACAGGTATGAGCACCTTCGTACTTGTTGAACAAACCCCTAAAAGCATACTATTGTGGCGCTCATTTTTACAGTGGTTTGGCGGCATGGGTATTATCGTAATCGCGATGACTTTCTTCCCAGCCCTTCGCCTTGGTGGTATGCAACTATTTAGAAGCGAATTTTCAGATCGGTATGAGAAAATATTACCAAGACTATCGCAAATCGCCTCATCTTTACTGGGCTGTTACTGCTTTTTCACAGTGATATGTGCTGTATTGTACCACCTAGCAGGTATGTCGTATTTTGATGCTACTTGCCATGCCTTGTCTACAATTTCAACAGGTGGCTTATCCACACATTCAGAATCGCTCTCATACTTTAATAGTATTTGGATAGAATGTATCGCCGGTGTATTCATGATTATTGGTGGCATGACACTGATGATTTTTGTAAGAATTGCCCATGGTGATTGGCGCGCATTAATACGCGACAAACAATTACATACATTTTTATCTGCAATTCTATTATGTGGCGCTTTATTAACTGTTTGGCAGTTAATAACAAATGAAACATCATTATTACTAAGCATGCGACACGCTTTTTTTATGGTGATTTCAGTATTTTCTACCACCGGCTATATTAATACCGACTACAGCTTATGGACCCCCCTACCCTTGGTTCTATTTTTTATCATCAGTTTAATCGGTGGCTGCACAGGATCCACAACAGGTGGCATTAAAATTTTCCGCTTACAAGTTTTACTCACAATTGCACGTAATCATTTAAGACATTTACGCCGACCAAATGCCGTATTTATGCCCCAATTTCAAGGGTACCGCATTACAGATGCCGTAGCATTTTCTATTATGACGCTGATTATTTTATACATCACAACCGTATTAATCATCGCTGTTTCACTTAGTGCGTGCGGTGTTGATTTTACAACAGCGCTTACCGGATCGGGGGCCGTTCTTAGCACTCTTGGTGTTGGTATTGGCCCCATTCTCGGTTTAGGGGCAACAATTGCACAATTAGATGCCTTGCCAAAATGTGTTCTCATGTTTGGTATGATTTGCGGCCGATTAGAACTACTGGCAGTTCTTATATTATTTATGCCATCTTTTTGGCGAAATTAAGTGCATTCATTTTCATACTGAGATAGACTCTTACATATTGAACTGAAAATATAGATATATGCTTAACAAACTATTTGAAGAAGACAACAGAAAGTTACCATACGTTTTTTTCTTTTTATCCCTGGCAGTGTTTCTTGGAATCTTTTTCCCAGGCAAGATGTCTCCAGATTCAGAAACAATGTATGCCCAAGCATTAGAACACAGTTATTCTGACCACCACCCCCCCCTTATTAGTTTTGTTTGGCACTACTTAAATCTGATCGTTCCTGGCACAGCACTTATGTTTCTTATCAATATGATCCTTCTTTGGGGAGGGATATATATTTTAGCTTTTAACATTTTTAAAGGTTCTCGCATAGCTTATTTTATCGTACTCATCCCCTACTTTCCACAAGTTGCCGTATATGCTGCCTGGATCTGGAAAGATGTGATATTTACATATGGCTATGCATTGCTATCACTTTACCTAAGTGATAGAGCCATAAATAACAAGCCTATTAAACTTTTTCACATACCGATTTTTTTTACAATACTAAGCTATGCGACAGCAGTAAAATTTCAAGCACAGTTTATTCTCCCAATTTTATTGTTCTTTTTTTTTCAAATATTGTTGATAAACAAGAGAGTTAAACATAAAACAATATTATCTATATCATCCTCTATACTCACTTCTATAGCCCTCATATTTTCGATTGAGGTGATTAATAGTCACATTGTAAACAAAAAAGGAACTGGATCAAATTATTCATGGCAATATGTCAAAATTTATGATCTTGCCGGCATGAGCCTCATTTCAAACAAGATATTACTACCTCAAACTCTTATAAAGCATGACCGAATAACACTTAAAGATATTGAGAAAAAATGGGATCTTCTATGGGAACCTTTAATTTGTGATACAGACTCTCCGCTTGTGAGCACTAAAAATGACAAGGAACGCGAAGAGCTGCTAAGCACTTGGTGGGAAAACATTTTAAGGTACCCACTTATATACTTACAACACCGCGTTATAATGTGGTTAGATGGCATTGTTATGTCAGCCCCAGGTAAAAACTATATTGAGAAAAATTTATTTATTACGAATCAAACTCTCAAACCATTTATCGTAACAATTGCATCTATATTTGCTTATATCGTGCTCCTGCCCTTTCAACTTAGCTTTTTTTGGCTTGGTACGAGAGCGCTTAGAAAAGATCATTTAACAAAGCAATACGGTAAATCGCTCTTATTTTTAACAACAATGGGCATGTCATTACTATTCATACTCTTATTTAAGTCACTAGCGGCAACACCGCGTTATATTTGTTTTACCTTCTTTACTTTTTTTATATCAGTACCATTTGCTCTAAAATGTTTATCACAAAAACAACAAGAAAACTAATATGCATCAGGGGGGCAAAAACTTGATTTTCACAGTAAGGTACTATATACTCAAAAGGATCGATAGGATGTTTTTACAGGTTTAAATGAAAATTGCGCTATTGGGCACAACAGCCCAAGTATCTTTAAATTTTCGCAAACCTGTCATTGAAAAATTATCTCAGGATGGACATGACGTTTACTTGCTGTGCAATGACTATAATAAAGAAACAAGAGAACAGGCCAGAAAACTTGGCGCACAACCAATTGACAGCCCATTAAGCCGAAGTTCTTTAAATCCTATATCTACAATCCGCGAGACACGGCATCTTTCAAAAATATTTAAAGATATTAAACCTGACGTTGTCTTTTCATTTTTTTCCAAACCCTCTATCTTTGGAACACTTGCTGCACACTACGCAAAAGTTCCCAAAATCATAGCCATGCTTGAAGGTTTAGGCTATTATTTTACAGAACGCAACAAACGAGCCTCTATTAAAGATACCTTTATTAAGCGCATTCAAATTTTACTATATCGCTTTAGTTTTAAAAAATTAGATCAGCTTATTTTGTTAAATACGAATGATTATACAGACCTTATCGCAACATATAAAATAAAGCCTAAAAAAACCACTATTTTAGGTGGTATCGGGGTCGACTTTTCACATTTTTTTTACACACCTATTACGCATCACTATATTAATTTTTTATTTGTGGGCAGACTATTGCATGACAAAGGAATTCGCGAATTTGTCAAAGCTGCAAAAAATATAAAAAAAGACTTTTCAAAAACAGTTTTTACTGTCGTGGGCGATATTGACCCTCAAAACCCAGCATCACTTTCATTAGAAGAAAAGAAGAGGTTTGAAGATAATGATATCATTACATTTAAGGGTTTCACGGAAAATATCAAGCAAGAACTCATTGATAGCAGTGTGTTTGTTTTACCATCTTACAGGGAAGGCGTACCCCTTAGCACCCAAGAAGCGATGGCAATTGGCAGAGCAATCATAACAACAACAACCCCAGGATGTTCAGACACCGTTCAGGAAGGACGTACAGGATTTTTAATACCACCGTTTAGCGCCAACGCACTAGAGCTAAAAATGCGCTATTTTATTATGAACAAGCATAAAATAAAAGACTTAGGGTACAATGCACACGTTTTCGCAAAAAAACAGTTTAACACCAGAACCCAAAGCGCGACATTATGTACTTGGATTACAGAATAATTTTTTCACTTTCTTCACAAAAACATTTGACATAATAACAAAACATGGGTTATAAATAGTTATCCGGCATGTATTCGGGTTTGACATACAAGACGTTAACTTAATGTTTTTTTTTACATTAGGGGGTGTAGCTCAGTTGGTTAGAGCGCCGGCCTGTCACGCCGGAGGTCGCGGGT
>CAZTIE010000057.1:0-9242 GCA_964613645.1 uncultured Verrucomicrobiales bacterium | reverse complement strand
ATCATAATTGATAACAATCTTTAATGGCTTTGGCGCACTTCAACCTTGAAACGGCATGTTGTTAATTTTCACCTAAAACGTTTTGCCCTGTAACATACCCTGATGACCAAGCCCACTGAAAATTATATCCGCCTAGCCAGCCTGTTACATCCACAACTTCCCCAACAAAGAAAAGTTGGGACACTTTTTTGCTCATCATAGTTTTTGACGATAATTCATTTGTATCAATACCACCAACAGTAATTTCAGCTTTTTGATACCCTTCACTGCCATCAATGATCGCGTTAAATTTATGTATGCGATCTGCTATTTTAAACAAAGCATCGTTTTTCATGTCAGTTATACTGCGGTTGCAATCAGATAACATGACATCAATAAAACGATTAGGTAAGTACTGCTTTAACAAATTTGCAACTGTTTGCTTTGAATCTTTGTGCTGTATAAATTCATTTCTTAGATCAACATCAGGAAGCAAATTGATGGTGATATCTTCTCCAGAAAATTTCTCCATATAAGATGATATTTGAAGAATTGCAGGCCCGCTTAACCCCCTGTGCGTAAATAAAATGTTTTCTCTAAAATGCCTGTTTTTATAACTTACAATCGCAGGTTGAGAAACGCCACTTAAAGATGCGTAGGTTTCTTTTATGCTTGCATGCACCGTAAGGGGTACAAGGGCTGGTTGTGTGGCGAGTACCTTTATGCCAAATTGACGCGCTATTTTGTACCCAAAGTCTGTTGACCCCATTCTGGGAATGGATAAGCCACCTGTTGCAATAACAACAGCTTTCGCGGTCATGGTGCCTTCCGTGGTATCAAGAATAAAGTCATCTTTTTTAGTTAACGATTTCACTGTGCAGTTATTTTTTATGTCGACTTGGCGACATTCACTCAGCAGCATGTTGACAATCTGCTTGGATGAACCATCGCAAAAAAGTTGTCCTAACGTTTTTTCGTGAAAATCAATTTTATACGTTTTCACTAACTTAATAAAATCGTGCTGCGTGTATTGTGACAGCGCTGATTTCATAAAGTGCGGATTACGTGAAATATAATTTTCAGGTGACGCATGTATATTCGTAAAATTACACCTGCCCCCACCAGAAATGCGAATTTTTTCACCAATTTTAGATGTGTGTTCTATAAGACAAACTTTAAGGCCACGCTTAGACGCACCTGCTGCTGCCATAAGGCCCGCAGCACCAGCACCGATCACAACAACATCTGTAGAATAAGTAGTCATAGCTATGTTTGCATACTAAGCAAGTTCTGCTGCCTGAATACGTTTACCGATAACATGCACGACCCAAAACATAATAATGCCTAGAATAAGAGTTATTCCTAAAATAGGAAGGGCGATTTCTGACATATTGGCAGTGTTTTTTGATACCATTAATCTGGCTGTGATGAGATGTCCTAAAGTTTTCCCTAACATCATCGTCCCTATGAATTCAAAAATAATACGCCCTTTTGTTTGTTCGCTTGTTCCTAAGTAAAAATAGATCATACTTTTTAGAATAAGGAACATTGTACTAAACATTCCAATTAGAACAGCACAAAAAGCGCTGCCGTAAAATAATATATCTGCTTGTTTTTTTTGCAAAATAGCACTTAAATATTTAGATACGTCAGGGCACGAAATTAATATTAACATTGTGATGGATGCAACGACAATCGTAACGGGAATAAGTTTTGCAACAAAACCCCATGATTTTTTATATAGAAGACCAATACCAGCAAAAAGTAAAAAGACAATTTCTGCAATACCTTTAATGGAAAAAACATGCCCTATAGATGAGTGATACATAGCTTGTGCCATGTTGTTGACCTCTCCAGTAGTATTAATGAATTCTTTTAGATAGTATTTCATAAGCGTATCAAATAGATGAGAACACGTATAAAATAACACCATCATAAATAACATAAGATATAGCGTTGGAGACGTAAGCGATTGTTTAAGGCTATTCACAAATGAAATCGTTGTGGCAATGGGCGTATCTTGTTCCTGCGTTTCATCAAAAGAAAGTATGTGTTTGTGCAAATAGTAATAAGAATATTTTGCAATCATACAGAGACCTATAGATATAAAAAGAAGTGATGATAAACTTCTACTTTTTACAAAAATATAAGATTCTAGTATAGGGATTGGCAATAAAGTAATAGTTAGGCATATAAAAAACACTGCAAACACACGCTTACAATCATGTATAGAAAATATTTGTGTGAGAAGTATCCAGCACAAAACAGTTGTAACAAAATTAAAAGAATATGGTAGGAAAAGAGTTATAGCTGCATTACTTTTTAAAATATCTGGTGCAAATATTAGCAGAAAAGCACTAATTGCAAATCCAATGCTATACACATTTAAAACTGTGAAAAAGAACTTTTTTGGTGATAGATAGTGCATGCCAATAAGGTAGAGAGGGATACCTCCAAGTAATATCTGCCAGTTGCCAAACTTTAATAAAGCCATGCTATCAGCAGGTTCAAAATATCCAGCAAACATGAAGTCTTTAAAATCTGTAATAAAGGTTGAGGCAGATGATAAACAGGTGAAAATAATAAATAGGGGTATGACTTTCTTCATATCAGTCATTTTTATTGGCCAGAAATGGGCACGAAGACCGGTAAATTCTCTTTCTTTTTGCATCTTTATTTTCCCTTAGTTAAATATTCCATAGAACGAATTTTGCTTTCTTCAACGGCAGGCTGATCAAAGGGGTCAATACCTAATAAATAGGCTGTTGCGATCGTCTCTATTATATAGAATAGCATAAGTTGACCCAGTTCATATTCATTAAGCTTAGAGAGTGATATTTGTCGCAGCAAGCAATCATTCGCTTTCAAGGTGTCAAACGTACCTTTTTCCTCCGCCTTAAATAAATCGCCCATCGTTTTACCTTCTAAGGTCTGAAAGGCTTTATGATCTATGTTTACGGGCATAACGCTATCTGTTGTTGTATGATTGTCGACAGTAATAAACGTAATAAACTTATCACGGGGGCCGTCTAAGTATAGCTGTAATTGGGAGTGCTGATCCACAGCACCTAGGGCACGAACAGGCGTTAAGCCACGTCGCTTGCCCTTATGTTGCTTCCCTAAACTTTCCCCCCACAGTTGGCAAAACCATTCAGAAAACAATTCTAGGTAATTACTATAAACCATCATCACAGATTGATTGATATTCTGTTCTTTATGAATGTGCGCTGTATGCATAGCGCCCTGTAATAATTCTGTTAAGTCGGCTTGTTGTATCAAATCACGCGCGCCCTGCCTGAATTTAGAAAAACCAAAGTCACACAAGCCTGCAATAATAGCCCCAACAGATGTAAACACATTATAACGACCACCAATATTTGATGGATGATCAAAAGTTAACAAACTATGCTTTTGGGCAAATAAGCGCAGGGCATTATCTTTAGGTTCCGTTAAAACAGCGCACTGTTTTTGCCATTCAATATTTTGCGCTTCATATTGCTGAACGGTTAACAAAAGCTGCATTAAAGGTTCTGCCGTATTGCCTGATTTTGAAATACAAATAATTCCTGTATTTTTTAAATCTAAAGTATTTATTTTATATAAAAAAGCTGTAGGATCAATATTATCAATAAAGTGCAAATCTGGTTTGTTTGTGTTTTTTAATGCAGATAAGGCCTGTCCACCAAGGCTAGAACCACCAATACCAAATATTAGCACATCTCTATAATTTTTAAATTTTTGAATACCTGCATAAACCTTAAGCGCAGCGGTATCATCTTGTAGAGAGGCAAAAATTGGTAGGTTTTGAAACAGATCCTTAATATAGTCGTTTAGTTGGTCATTGGCCGCATATGCAGGCCATTCATTTTGAAACTTCATTTGTTAATATTCTTTTACACATGTGATTTTTACAGCATACCATGTATGACATGTGAAAACTATTTGAAGATGAAAAGCTTATAACGTTAACGTTTATTTTTCAGGAGATATACAAAATACTGACGTATTCTAATACGGTGTTTTGTCTTCTTTTTTTGCCCACAAATTAAAGGCTTCTATAGACTCTTCGTGCAGAATTTGGTCCATAGGCAAGGTGCGGTTTGCAGGTGCTTTCACAAGCTCTTCATATAAAAAGGCATCATCAAAATTTATACGTGCAGCATCATCTTTTGTGTTTCCGTAAAACATACGGTCAATGCGCGCCCAATAAATAGCGCTTAAACACATGGGGCAGGGCTCGCAACTTGTGTATAACGTGGCGCCTTTTAAACTGAAATCTTTTATAGTTTGGCACGCATCCCGAATAGCGGAAATCTCTGCATGTGCCGTTGGGTCACAAGAACTGGTGACTTGGTTCCAACCCTTGCCGATCACAGCACCGTTTTTTACGATAACAGCACCAAAAGGGCCACCACATCCAGCCTGCATTTTATCAACAGATAATGCGATAGCTTGCCGCATATATTTTTTATGTATTTCCATTGTTTATCTTAGCGCATCTGAAAAGATGGCATGCGCCCTTGTCCTTGATAAGGCATTGGTTGCGTGTGTTGCATAGATGTTGGCATGCGGCCACCTTGCATACCCAAGCTACCATATGATTGTGCCATCCGTGGTGAGTGTGGCATAGGGGAACTCATCGGAATAGTTGTTCCAGCTTGTCCAGATAATACCGCCCCTTGTGTTGGCATGTAAACCTTTGGTTGTATACAAATTGGATCTGGTTTTTTATCATATAAATTAACTGCAACCAAAAAACCTATTAAAAAAAATAGGCTTCCTAAAAACATTAAACCAAAAATAAGGCCTGCCATAGATATTTTATTCATGGAAAAATTTAACTCCTCTATTGTCCAATCTTTTTTAAAACGCTCTATAAAAGTATAGACAGCCGTTTTGTCTTTTGTTGTATTCTCTCGTGCTGAGGGCTTAGGTCGTTGTTCAGGGCCGCCAAAATGCACAAAAGGTGAATGTTCTGGTGCTCGCCATGGTTGCGGACCCGGTGAATATTGTGCTTGCTGCGGTGCATGAAATGGTTGATTATAAGCTGGCTCTTGAAAAAAATGTGAACTCATTTGCGGCTGCAAAGGTGGAGCATTCCAGGCTGTCGCAGGATTATATGCCTGATTTTGATGGGGAGATGGTGCAAAAGGTCTACCCGCTTGGTTTACGTGCGTACGCGCCTGGTTTTGATAAAAACGGCTTTGTTGCACAACACACTCCTCAAAAAAAATATGATAAATTTCTTTACTCTTATATATTAACCCAATTTTAATAAAATTTCAAAAAAATTTTATTAAATGAAAAATCAATAAAGAATGCTGTTGATTTTTTATGGTAAAATGTTTCAGTTGCAAAGCAGTCCCTGATCTTTGATAAAATACTGAATTTCAGTTAAGTCTGATCTTTTGAGTGCTTCTTGAAGCAGGTTAACTGTGTGCTGTAAATGGCAAAGTTTTTCCGTGTTTTTGTGTGCAATGGCATACCTTGTAAAGACACCTAAAACTTTTGCATGACGTCCAGCGCCTAATACATTGGCAGCGTGCACATAATCTTGGTGATGTTTTTTCTCAAATATGTTTAAAAAATATTTTGAAAGGTGCGCCTTTAGATCTGAATTTAATGCGCGTCTTGCATCTTCTATCAGTGATATATAATCATACATCACCGATCCATGTAATCCATCTTGAAAGTCCAGAACGCCCAGCTCCTTATTCTCTAATAGCATCAAGTTATCCACATGATAATCACGCAACACCAATGTATTAGGTGTTAGCCCATCAATACTGTCAAAAGCCGATATCCACAAATTTTCCCAAACTTGCGCAAGTTCTTTTGGTATATCTTTTTTTCGGCAATATTTAAAATAATATTCTGCAAATATATTAATTTCCTTTATATATATATCCAATGAATAATCAGGTGCTAAATCTTTAGGGGGATGTTCTGAACTTTTCTCATATATTCTATGTAAAATATCAAAAGATTTCTCAAATAAGTTTTGTTCTTTTCTTAATGAAGAATTATTTTGGAAAACCTTAGTCAATGTATTGTCGCCAAAATCTTCCAATAATAGAAAACCATTTTCAGTATCCTGCTCTACAACTTTTGGTGCACGAATGTTAATACTGTTTAAATAGTTTGATAACCTAACAAACGGACCTAGGTCCTCTGACAGATCTGCATCCATGAGAACAAATGATTGATTTTTATGTATATCTCGTACCCGGTAGTATGACCTAGGTGACATATCTGATTTTAAAAAAGCAATTTCTGAATTGCTAATATGTTGTTTTACAAAATCTAATCGTTTTTGTGTCTTTGTCATGGGTAAGCTTTCAGTATTGTATGCTGATATTAACATGCTCTGAACATATTATTATATGCTTCTTGTGTGAGTTTGTTCTACAAGAGTGCTATCAGTAATAAGACTTAGAGAAGATATGAGAAATATCGAGTTTATGTTCAGTATAGGTGTTTTATAAAAAGATGAAAATAGATGCGTTTAAAAAGAAATAAGGTAATAGAAATTTGCCCCTGTCGGAGGGGGGGGGAGGATAGATGTGATATGCACGTAGAATAAGCATTGTTGGATTTATGTCTGTCTTGTATAGTCATGAATAACATCATTACATAGAAGGTTTAGCGCATATGTCCATGAAAATAAAAAAACAGCTTCTAATCTGTGCACTGATTTTAGCTATTGTCGGTTCATTTTATATAGGCAAAAGCATTCAACCTACTTTAGAGAAATCCTTGCAAGTTATTTTAAGTCATCAAAAAAATTGGCGGCAGCAAGTTTATGCGACAGGTGAAATGACGCCTCCACTTTATATAGGGTTATTTAAATCAAGGCCAACGGGGGCAACGGCAACGATTGTATGCCATGATCTTCATAATAAGGAAGAACCGTATGTTCTGATTACGCGGCAAATGCGCAAAGATACGGACAGCGTATTGAAAGAATTTTTTGAAAATCCAGCAGGGTTTTACAATGGTGCTTATGATGAAAAACGTGTGCCACACGCGGTCACAGAAGATATGGAGCGTTTTATAGAAAATCAGGGTGATGATGCATATCAAAACAGAGGTAAGCTTTATGAAAAAGCGTTACAATCATATGACCCATCAGCAGCACATCAATATACACTTGATAGTGACTTGCTAAGTACGGCTTTGCGAGAGACGAGAGAAGAGACAGGTGTTGATTTGTTGCCGTTTTTGGATGATAAAAATACAAAAATTATAGATCTTGAACCCCTAGATACACAGGTTGCATACGTACGTAATGTGTTGATTCATATTACATCGGACCAAAGGCCATTAACAAAAATTGATGGAGCTGAAGTGATATGGGCTGGATGGGTTCCCATTAATGATTTTAGTGATAAAGGTTTAACAGTTTCTATTGACAGCAAACAATATCACTTTAAACCTTCTCCGTGGTTAAAAGAGCGTTTTACGAAGGTGATTCAATCTCTTCAACAAGATAGATAATTTTTAAGTGAATACATGATCTGTATAGCTTCAAGATTTGACATAAATGCAGGTAAAATGCGATTATATAATATGTTATAAAGGAATTATTTGCAAAAGGGGTAGTCATTGAACTTAAAGCGTAACAATATTATTGCCGGCTTTGTTTTTATGAGCTGCGCATTTGCAATTGTAACTCATAGTTATTATTCAGCGTATCAAGTAAGCTATGCGAATATTTTTCCAATGACAGATACCGATAATGACGACTGTATCGAGAATCAGCATCAACAAGACGCAGACTCAAAAGGGCTGCAACCGTTAGTGATCACGTTCCAAAAAGGTGATTCACTTAATCGCCTTTTATGTGAAAATCGTGTTTCTGCACAAGAAGCAGATAAGATTATTAAGGCTATTAGGAAAAAATTTGGTAATATCACTTTTCAAATTGGTCAAGAAATCTCATTAGAATTTGGAGGGCATATTAATGAAATAACCTTAAGCAAATTAAGGTTTAAACATTTAACAGATGCTGAAATTGTGATTACAGCACAAGACAATAAACAATATTTAGTAGAGAAAGAACCATTTCTTCTTCAAAAAAATCTTCGGTTTTTGTCACAAAAATTAGAATCCAGTTTTAGTGTTTGTGCTAAAGAAGCGGGTGTCCCTAGTAAAATGATTAGAACAGCCATTCTGAATCTTGGTAATGTTGTTAATCTGAAAAATAAAAATAGCACCGATGACCATTTTAAATTTTTATATGAAGTGTATTGTGATAAAAACGGTAACTTCGTAAAATCTGGCAATATTTTATATTTATCTATTCAAGTCAAAAATAAGGAATATTTTTTATATGGCTTTGCAAAAGACGGGAAGAATATAGAGTATTATAACCATAAAGGTGAGTGTACCTCGATTAAAAGTTCATTAGTACGCCCACTTGATGGACGCGTTCCCATTACCTCAAAATTTAATTTAACAGGAAGATGGCATCCAATTAAAGGGTATAAGCGCGCGCATAAAGGTGTTGATTATGGGGCGTGCACGGGCACCCCTGTTTTAGCAGCAGGCGATGGCGTTATAACGCAAGCAGGATATGCTAGCGGTTTTGGTAACACAATTACAATCATGCACAATAGTGGGTACAAAACAGTTTACGCACATCTTAGTAAGATCAAGGTTAAACGTGGACAGTATGTAAAACAACGTCATCATATTGGTAATGTTGGCTCTACAGGTTTGTCAACGGGTGCTCACTTGCATTATGAAGTTCTTATTAATAATAAGCATGTTAATCCATTGGCTGTTACAAAAATGCCTAATTTTAGTTTGACAGGGAAAGATCTGAATAAATTTAAACAGAATATTCAAAAAATCAAAATGGAAGTTAAAGGTAAGGATATTCCAACTGTATATGTGACAGAACGAAAGCTATAGAAAAGCTTTCTATATCGGTTGTGAGGAGACAGAAGGAACTGCCCCCTCAACCTCTCGCAAAACTGTACGTGTTGGAACTGCCACTAAAATCTGCTTTTTCTTGTACAACATGATATGGTATTTTATAAAAATAGTTATTATTTATATGTCTGCGAATGGTTTTAAAAAGCAAGATAATTATTGAGGTGGTTGATACAAAAAATGATACAGTATAATATCTCGAGATAATTTATAGTCATTCTAAAAACAAACCATATGATTTAATGGTGTCATCAATTGTCAATTTTTCGTCTTGGTGAATCCTGTTTTTTTTCAAGGTAGCAAAAACTTGTTCAATAGGATTGAAA
>CAZTIE010000056.1:0-9254 GCA_964613645.1 uncultured Verrucomicrobiales bacterium | reverse complement strand
TGGTTCAGCAATATTTAGTTTAAGGTGTTGCACTTCAGTTTAGAACAGGGGAATTATCCATATTTTTGATTTTCAAATTGTAGGGATACGAGTTTTCTGTATAGGTCATCCTTTACAACTAAATCGGCATGTGTGCCAATGGCACGTATCTTTCCATTTTCCATAACAGCGATCGCATCGCTAGATAATATTGTATTTAGGCGGTGCGCAATGGTGATGGATGAACACCTAGCCATAAGTTGTTTTAAAGCGCTTTGGATGACTTTTTCAGACAGTGCATCCAAATTGCTTGTGGCTTCATCCAATAACAATAAACGTGGTTGCTTTATGATAGCGCGTGCTATGCTGATACGTTGTTTTTGCCCTGTTGAAAGCCGTGTACCCTTATTGCCGATGATGGTATTTCTGCCATGTGGTAATTTGTCAAATACATCATCTAATTTTAGAATTGTGATCGCTTCTTCTATAACCTCTTCTGGTGCGTTAAGGTTGCCATATATAATGTTGTCATAAATTGACATGAAAAACAGATCAGGTTCTTGTGGAACAATGGCGATAGCCTGCCTTAGCTCTGTTAAGGAAAGATCTTTTAAATCGACGCCTTCAAAATGAACTGTACCTGCTTGTGGGTCGTAAAAACGCAGTAATATTGAAAACAGAGTGGTTTTTCCGGCACCGGAGGGCCCAACGATTGCTAATTTTTCACCAGGTGCTAAAGATAGGGTTATATTCTCCAGTACTTTATGGTTGCTGTGTGTTGGGTAAGAGAATGATACATTATGGATGGCAACAATACCACGGGTTTTGATCGGTAATTTTTTTATATTCTGTGCTTGGGGTAGGGCGGATGTTTGTTCTTCTAAGCCTTGTAATTCTAAAAGAACGTTGGTAACGGCTTTTGTTTCGGATACAAGCTCTGGGAAAGACCCTAAAGATGCAGCTAAAACAATTGAAAAATAAATAAAGCAGGCCAATTGACCATAAGATAGTTCATTTGCATAAATTTTTTGTAGGCCAAAATAGGCCGTTACACCGATAAAACAGGCTGTTAAAATAATAATAATAAAGGCAAAAATCGATTTTAAAAATATATATTTTTCAGCACTATGAAACGATTGTGTGTTGTGCTTTTGAAAAGAAGATATGAAAAAAGTTTCTTTTGTAAACGCTTGCACTGTTTTGATACCGTGAAAGACTTCATCCAATACGTGCGTTAAATTCACTTCTTTTTGTTGCACCGTTGTTGTTAATTTTTTTATGTAACGACCAATCATAATAAGGGGAAAAACAAAGACACATACAACCAGAAGGGTTTGCGCTAAAAGCCAAGGCGTACTTAATATCATCATGGTTGTACTGCCACAGAACAGTAAAACATTGCGTAATAATACAGATGCAGATTTTCCAAGGTAGCGCTCTAGCAAGGTTAGGTTGTCCGTTAATTTTTTTATAAGGTCGCTTGTGTTGGTATTTTCAAAAAAATTAACGTCTAGATGCAGCATTTTTTGAAATAATTTTTGGCGCAAAATATGGGATACACGAATAGCAATCCAAGATGCATAGTATGAACGTCCAAAGCTGGCTAATGCTAAAAAGAAGATAGATAAAACCATCCAAATAAGAGGTGTTTCGTAAAATGAATGCTTTTGCATACCCTCATTAACAAGTAGATGTAGCGAATACCCACCACTTAAGACTGCATTAGCGGATAGAAATACCGAAAGTATAGCCAAGACAACTTGTACTTTAAAGGGCTCTATATAACTTTTAATATATAGAAATACAGTTGATGTATTTTTATCGGGCATTTTTCACTATAAACATAAAAAATCTAATTTGCACTAAGCTTACCACAAGATGCTATACATTTTATAATGTTATCTGTGTGTTTTAGTTAAGTCTTTATGATCGTAAAAAATTTATGATATGTTAATAAATTGTTGATACTCTAAAAGTAAGTTAGTGTATGGAGTGTAAGTGGTCCCTGTTTTCATAAAAACAGCCTGTTTCTTTGTGAACAATCTGCGTATACTATAGCTAAGATAATTAAAAAACAATTTACCTAAGGTAGTGTAATGACAAAAAAAACAACTTCTTTACCTGTGTTGCCTTTGCGCGATATTGTTATTTTCCCTAAAATGGTTGTCCCATTATTTGTTGGTCGTGATAAATCGATTGCAGCGCTTGATATGGTGGTGAGTGGAAAATTTAATCATATTATTTTGCTAACGCAAAAAACAATTAATGCAGATGACCCAACGCAAGAAGATCTCCATAAAGTTGGCACCCTTGGGAAAATTATGCAAATGTTAAAGCTTCCTGATGGCACTATTAAGGTTTTAGTTGAAGGTGAATCGCGTGTTGTTGTTAATAATGTTGTGACACAAGATGACATATTATTCGGTAATGCGATACTACAGAAGACACAAGATTTGGAAAATCTAACACAAGACCAATGTCAGAAAAAGTCGAATCTGTTAATAGAAAAATTTGAACAGTTTATTAAGCTGAATAAAAAAATTCCTTTGGATGTTATTTTAACACTTCATCAGATAGATGATCTGACAAAATTAGTTGATACGATTGCATCTTATCTGCCAGTTGCAATTGAGAAAAAACAGCAGTTATTAGAGAATTTAGACCTTGAAAGTCGCTACACTAACTTGATGACAATTATTGCAGATGAATTAAATATTTTAAATGTTGAGAAAAAAATTCGTGGTCGTGTTAAGAACCAAATGGAAAAATCACAACGTGAATATTATTTAAATGAGCAATTAAAGGCAATTCATAAAGAACTAGGTGCTGATGTCGATCCACGTGATGAAATGCTTGAACTAGAAGCTAATATTAAAAAGGCAAAATTATCTAAGGAGGCTGAAGAGAAAGCCTATGCAGAGCTTAAAAAATTAAAATCTATGAGCCCAACCTCTGCGGAAGCTTCTGTTGTGCGTAATTATCTTGAATGGTTGCTGTGTTTGCCGTGGAAAAAGAGATCGGCTATAAAAAAAGATTTAGTTTTGGCCGAAAAATCTTTAGATAAAGATCATTATGGTTTGGATAAAGTTAAAGAACGTATTTTAGAATATCTGGCAGTACAGGCGCGCGTTGGCAAAATTAGAAGTCAAATTTTATGTCTAGTGGGGCCCCCAGGTGTAGGTAAAACGTCTCTTGGTAAATCTATTGCACAAGCAACAGGACGTAATTATGTAAGGATGGCACTTGGTGGTGTTCGTGATGAATCTGAAATTCGGGGACATAGAAGAACATATATTGGGTCTATGCCAGGTAAAATTATTCAGGGTATGAAAAAAGCAAAAACATCAAACCCCCTATTTTTGCTGGATGAAATTGATAAAATATCATCAGATTGGCGCGGTGATCCATCATCTGCGTTGTTAGAAGTTTTAGACCCCGAACAAAACAGTACATTTAGTGATAACTACATGGAAGTTGATTATGATTTGTCAGATGTGATGTTTGTGACAACGGCAAACACCTTAAATATGCCGCAACCACTGCTTGATCGTATGGAAATTATCCGTCTTTCTGGTTATACAGAAGATGAAAAAATTGAAATTGCTAAAAATTATCTTGTACCAAAGCAGCTTAAGCAGCATGGCTTGAAACCTAAAGAGCTGTCGGTTGAAGTTAGTGCGTTAGAGTCTATTGTTCGTTATTACACGCGTGAAGCGGGTGTGCGTAGTTTAGAACGTGAAATTTCAAAAATTGCCCGTAAAGTTGTGCGTGTACTATCTGTGGATAAAAAATTAAAACACGTTGTGGTAACAAAAGAAAATATTAAAGAATACCTTGGTATTAAAAAATTCAAATTTGGTGTTGTGGAAGAAGTAGATCAAATTGGCGCAACAACTGGATTAGCCTGGACAGAAGTCGGTGGTGATTTGCTGTCAATTGAAACGCTTATGGTGCCAGGAAAGGGTAAAATTCAAATTACAGGTAAGCTTGGTGATGTGATGCAAGAATCTGTTCAAGCAGCTGTTAGTTATGTGCGATCACGTGCTGTAAGCCTTGGCATCAAGCCCTCTATATTTGACAAGCGAGACCTTCATATTCATGTTCCTGAAGGGGCAATACCAAAGGATGGTCCGTCTGCCGGTATTACCATTACAACAGCTTTGGTATCCACATTAACGGGGATCGCTGTTCATAAAGATATTGCGATGACGGGTGAGGTAACACTGCGCGGTCGTGTTCTACCAATTGGTGGCCTGAAAGAAAAACTACTTGCAGCACACCGCGGTAATATTAAAACCATTATTATACCAGAGGAAAATCAAAAAGATTTAGAAGATATCCCGCAAAATATAAAAGATGGTCTGAGAATATTTCCTGTAAAATCAGTGGATGAAGTTTTGAAAATTGCTTTAGTCAGTCACCCTAAAGCAATTCAGTGGAATGAAGACGAAGAAGAAAAAGCTGATTTTTTGCGTAAACAGATGCTGTTAAAGTGTATGCCAGAAGCTATTCATTAAGGAAAATATAGATGATTGATGCCTTATGGTCTGAGCTTTTTATCATAATATTGGTGGCCCTGATATTTTTAGGGCCCAAAGACCTTTTGATTTTGCTGAAAACAATTGGGAAATGGGTTGGAAAAGGGCAAGAAATGGTTCAATCACTACGTATGTCTATTGATTATGAATCTTTCATGCAAGATAAAGCAGAGCAAAAATCGGTCAAAAAAGATGCAGAACAATAAATGAATATTTCTTTTTATGAGCTTGTTAATACATCTGTTGAAAAAACATTGCCTAAACTTGTGCAAAAAATTTATGATGCAAAGCTAAATTGTCATATATTATGTGACACGCAAGAGCGTTTGGATGCGCTTAATTCAACGTTATGGACTTTTGCGTCTTTAGCATTTTTACCGCATGGCACAGAACAAGACCCTAAAGAAACGCACGCTGAAAACCCGATATGGTTATCTTTAACGCTTGATACAGTGAATGAACCTAAAGTTTTAATCTCTTTAAAGCCAGAGGTTGTGATAGATGGCGCATTTGAAAAAATGATTTATTTTTATGATCAAAATGAACAAGATATAGCCAATCGTTTTAATGCGCTAAAAAAAGAAGCCCCCCAAGCTGTGACCTTTCAGCAAAAGCTAGATGGTAGCTGGCAAAAACTTTTTAGCTACTAAAAAAGCCACTGAAGTTATTTCAGCGGCTTTTTTTATTAAGTGTTTTTTCACTTAGAATAGGCTGGTTACAACGCCTTCTCCAGGAACGAAAATAATTGATTCATGTGCAGGTCTTGTAGGCTTTGTTGGTGCATCGCCAAGTTGAGGTTCGTAGACACCATCTAAATCAAATGGTATTGGGGTACTATCAACTGTTGGAGCGTTACCATAGTCTTTTTTAGGTGCCATTGGTCCGTCATCTGCCATTGCACATTGTGCTGTTAGTCCTAAAACTATTGCGATTTTGTTTGTTATCTTCATTTTTATTTACCTCTATTTAAATTAACAATCATCAGTTAATACAATTAGTTTAAACACACATATATATTTAGTCAATACTTTAGTAAAGCTTTTCTATAATGTTTAGATAAGTTAGGTGAATTATATCTATAGTAATAAGTGTAGTATTTAATTTTGACCTTGGGTAATCTATCATTAAAGACTTAAATATTATACAATGAAGGTAAATTTATACAGAAAATGATCGTCCTATATAATGTTTGATTTAAATACTTTAAGAACAAATCCAGAGCTGTTTGATAAAAGTCAAAAGAAACGTGGAGAAAAACCCTTTACAAAAGAAGCCTTAGCGATTGATTCTATTTACCGTAAAGTGCTAACAGACCTTCAAGAACTTCAAGCAGAACGTCATCAAATTGCTAAAAAATTTGGCATGGCTAAAAAAAACAATGAAGACACATCTAAACTTTCTAAAAGAAGCGAGGAGATTAAGCATGGGCTGAACTTGTTGGATGAGGAAGCTAAGCACCAACATGAGCACCTGATCAAATTGCTTTCTGAAAAGCCAAATGTTCCCTTCGATGATGTGCCTGTGGGTGATAGTGAAGGAGATAATGTTTGTCTGAAAACTGTTGGGACACCACGCCATTTTGATTTTAAGCCGCAAGCACATTACGATTTGGGTGAAAAACTTGATATGATGGACTTTGAGCAGGCGTCTCTTGTTTCCGGTTCTCGATTTGTTTATTTAAAAGCAGACCTTGCTAGATTAGAGCGCGCTTTAGCTGCTTTTATGTTAGACAATAATACGCAAGACTTTGGGTATACGGAAGTATCGACGCCCGTTATTATGAATGACCGGGCGTTATACGGAACTGCTCAACTGCCAAAATTTCATGATGACCAATTTCAAACAACGGATGGGCGTTGGTTGATTCCCTCTGCTGAAGTGAGTTTAACAAATCTTGTTCATGATAAAACGTTGAACGAGACAGACTTACCGTTGCGCTACACAGCCTATACGCCGTGTTTTAGAAAAGAGGCTGGTTCTGCTGGTCGTGATACGCGCGGAATGATTAGACAGCATCAATTTAATAAAGTTGAAATGGTTAGTATAACAAAACCAGAAGATTCTGAAGCAGAATTAGAACGTATGACAAATGTTGCAGAGACGTTGCTTCAAAAATTAGGCTTACCTTATAAAGTGATGCTGCTTTGTACGGGTGATATGGGGTTTCAGTCCCGTAAAACTTATGACCTTGAAGTATGGCTGCCGTCACAAAAAACATACAGAGAAATTTCTAGTTGTTCTGCTTGTGGTGATTTTCAAGCGCGTCGTATGCGTGCGCGGTATAAAAAAGAAGGTGAGAAAAAATTACAGTTTGTTCATACCTTAAATGGGTCAGGTTTACCTGTGGGCCGCACAATGGTTGCTGTTTTGGAAAATTATCAAAACGAAGATGGCTCTATTACTGTGCCAGATGTTTTACAGCCTTATATGAATAACCAAAAAGTAATTCAAAAGCGATGACAAAAAAGCGTCCCTATTTTGGGAAGCCACGCACACTGTCGACATTGATTGATACCGTTGCAAAGCCCTACCTTAAAAAGGGTGGTTATTATTTTGCTACCCTTATGCTGGATTGGCCCAAAATTGTTGGTGATACAATTTCTGATAACACGATACCTATGCGTTTGATATTTTCAAAAGGGCAAGGAGCGGGCGCAACGTTAACATTACAGGTAAATCCGGCTGCAGCCCTTATGGTAGGTTTTCAAAGTGGTCTTATTATTGAAAAAATAGCTGCATTTTATGGTAAAAGGTTAGTTGGTAGTATCACATTAAATCAATCGCCAATTGCAATAAAACAGGAAAAAAAGAAGCGTATAAACTTACCTAAAGAACATAAATTACCATTAAATATTACAGAGACAATTCATACAATAGACAATCAGACATTGCAAGAGGCGCTAAAACGTTTAGGTGCTGAGGTTATAAATAAAAAATAATTTTACAGCAAAAAAACGCTAGCGTTTAACGTATTAGTTATGTTATCTTAATTTATGTTTATGGCATGTAAACGATGCGGGTGTGGTGAAATTGGTAGACACGCAAGATTTAGGTTCTTGTGCCGCAAGGTGTGGGGGTTCAAGTCCCTCCACCCGCACCATTATTTTAAAATATGATTCCAACGGGTAAATTGCATGAAAATTGAAAAAGTATCAACTGAAGGTTTGCAAAATGTGTTTCGTGTCACATTTACGGAAAAGTTTATAGAAGAAGAAAAAGATAAAATCTTAACTATCCATGCGAAAACACATAAAAAACCAGGCTTTCGCCCTGGTAAAGTTCCTATGAGTCTTTTAAAGCAAGAATTTGGTGCAGCTGCATCGAAGCAAGCTTTGGATGATAACTTGAATTCTGTTAGTCAAAAAATTGTTAAGGAACACAAATTGGTGCCTGTTAGTGCACCACAATTAAAAATTGTTGAAAATAAAGATGACAAATCTAAAGATTTTCAAGTAGACCTTGTGTTTGAAAATATGCCAGAAATTAAACTTGGTGATTTTTCAAAAATCAAACTAGAAAAACTTGTTTCAGAGCCTGAGCAAAAAGATATTGATAAAAATTTTGAGCATCTATTAGATCGTCATGCACCTTACAAAGAAGTAAAGCGTGCAATTAAAAAAGATGATATTGTAACTGTTAAAATGTCTTTAAGTCATGATGGAAAGCCTGTTAAAGAAGTTGCAGATAGAACAATGTATTTACGTGCAAATAATGAGGAATCTTATTACATTGCAACAGCTAAAGCTTTGGTCGGTAAAAAAGTTGGTGATTCCGGGGAAGCTGAAGAAAGCTTAACTGATAATTTTGCGATCTCAGATCTACGTGGTAAAAAAGCGACCTGTACTTTTAGAATTGAAAAGGTTGAAGAAAAAGGTAAGTTTGAACCTGATGAGAAATTTTATGAAAACATGGGTGTTAAAACTAAAGAAGAGCTTTTGGAAAAAATAAAAGAAACGCTGCAAAGTGAAATGGACCGCGAGACACGTCTATACATGAAGCGTAATCTTTTCGATACATTAAGCACAACCTATGACTTTGATCTGCCACCATCAATTTTAGATGCTGAAAAGAAAAATATTCAAGAGCAAATGAAGGATGATGGTGACACAAATAAAGAAGATGCTAAAGAAGTTGAAAAATTAGCTGTTCGTCGTGTGCGCTTAGGTCTTTTGATTGGACATATTGCAAAAGAACACAAGCTTTCACCGTCCGAACATGATTTGCTAGACAAGATAAAACCATATCTTTTTCAAATGCAAGGTTTACCTGAAGATAACTATAAAAAACTTGTTCAAAATCAACGGTTTATGGACGTTATTCGTTCAGAAGCTTTGGAAGAAGTTGTTGTCGATTTCTTATTAGAAAAAGTTGAAACCAAAGAAAAAAAAGTTTCAGTTTCTGCCTTGCAAAAAAAAATGGATGAAATTTTACCAGAAGCATAAAGAGAAAATATGTTTTAACTTAAGGGAGCTTGTGCTCCCTTTTTTATGTGTAGTGATTGCAAAAAATGCATACGCAATAAACTATTTTTATGCATTAACGTTATTTTAACCGTTTGAAGATACTCTAAGTATAGAGGGCCACTGATTCGGTGGAGAAGGAGTTATTTGTGATTCCTTGGCGGCAGTCATACCCATAATTCATATGGGAATAATGCCCTCGATCCTATGGCAGGTATGCACAAAGCTTTGAATTCAAGCTAAGTATACAGGTTTTGCGTAAGATGAGTAAAATCAT
>CAZTIE010000055.1:0-9296 GCA_964613645.1 uncultured Verrucomicrobiales bacterium | reverse complement strand
TCCTTCCCCACCAGGTGAGATTCTCTAAAGCTTTTATTGCTCTATTTTTAGAATAACAGGGCAAACGTTAAGAAAACCTTAACTTGCAAACAAATTATACAGATGCATTCTTATTAAAACGAGGCAATTTCTAAACCACGCTTTTTCTTATAAACACCTATAATTGAATAAATCGCAGGAAGTACAAACAGAGTAAAGACTGTGCCCATACTCATACCACCAACAATCACCCAACCAATTTGGCGGCGTGTTTCAGAACCAGGACCTGTTGCCAAAGCAAGTGGAAAGGCCCCCAAAACCATGGCAGCTGTCGTCATCAAAATTGGGCGTAAACGAATAACACATGCTTTTAAGATAGCATCTTTCACGTTCATACCCTCTTCAGCCTGAAGTTCATTAGCAAACTGTACCATTAAAATACCGTGCTTCGTAATCAGCCCAACCAAGGTAATCATGCCAATATTTGAATACATGTTAATGGAACCATCCTTAATCAGCACAAGCGTAATAATAGCCCCCGCTAAAGATAAGGGCACCGAAAACATAATAATAAACGGATCACGCCAACTTTCAAATTGCGCAGCTAAAACCAAATAAATAAAGATAAGCGATAAGCAGAAAATGAACGTCATAATATCACGTTCTTTCATGAATTTTCTTGTCTCGCCAGCAAAATCATAAGAAGTATCAGTATCTAAATTTTCGCTTAAAATTTCTTTAATGCGCTCAACGCCGTCCATCAAGCTAGAGCCCTTAGTCATCTCTACATATAAAATCGCTGCACGTTGTCTGTTATAGCGCATAATTTCAGGAACACCTGTTTTGTGTTCAATAGAAATCAGCTCTGCTAACGGTAGTAAAGTGCCCTCTTTAACACCAGCACCAGCACGAATCAGAAGCCTTAAAATATCTTCTTTTTTCCGTCGATCTTGATCCTCAACTTCAACACGCACATCATATAAACGATTATCCCGTTTAAACATATTCGCCTTTTGACCACGCACCAACGTTTCAACGGTTTCAGCAATTGCCCGAGGATCAATTTTTAAAGCCATGGCCTTATCACGATTAATTTTAACAGCGTAATCTAAACGATCTTCTTTTAAGGTCCACTGAATATTTCCAGTAAATAAAGATTCGCCCCTAAACCATGAGGCTGCAGCCTGCGCCGTACTGAACAATTCTTTCAACCCCTTATTGGTTTTAATAAGAACTTCAACACGCGTTGATCCGGCACCGGCCTCAAACCCTGTTGATATACTTTCAATATATACACCGGCGACATCAGCAAGTTCTTTCGTCAGATAGTTTTTAATATCTTCTGAAGATTTTTTAGACCCCAATTTTAAATTCATAATCACGTCAAAAGATGGATTCGTAATGGAAGCGCTTCGTTGGCTAACCTCCGGAATTGCTGCAACAATTGCATCCATCTTACGCACATACTTATCTGTAAATTGCAACGTTGATGAATAGGGCGCATGCCCCCTAACGGCAACATAAGCTTTATCTTCATTAGGGCTTTTAAGTTGAGGCAAAAAGAACCATTCACCAACCCCAACAAGCGCAAAAATCAAACCAGACATAATAACAATCAAAGGTTTATTAAGGGCCAATTTTAGTTTTTTCTCATAAAATTTATCAACATTATTCAACCATTTTTCAATAGGTAATTTTTTACGTATTTTTTTAACCCAAGGTGAATCTGTTTTAGCTTCATCTTTATGTGACTTCAACAAACGTGCACACATCATTGGCGATAATGTTAAAGCAACGAACCCTGAAATCATAACAGACACTGCAAGTGTAATAGAAAATTCACCCAAAAACTTACCTGTTTGCCCTTTTGCAAAAGACACAGGTGCATACACGGCAGCAAGCGTTAATGTCATAGCAATCACAGGGAAGGCAATTTCTTTTATCCCTTTATATGCTGCCTCAAAGGGTTCCATCCCTTTTTCTACATAACGGTAAATATTTTCCAAAACGACAATGGCATCATCAACCACCAATCCAATAGCTAAAACAATTGCCATTAATGTCATGGTATTAATGGTATAACCAAAAAGCTGCATCACAGCGAAAGTTCCAATTAATGATACTGGAATTGTCACAAGCGGAATAATAGACGCTCTAAATGATTGCAGAAATAAAAACACAACCAAGATAACCAAAACAGACGATTCCACAATGGTTCTATATACTTCTTTAATAGATCTTTCGATAAATTCTGACTGGTCCGAAAGCACGAATGCAGAACGATCTTTTGGCATTTGTTCTTCGACAAGTTTTAACTCTTTACGAACATCCCTAGAAATTTCCATTGGGTTAGCAGTAGACTGTTTAAAAATCGAAATACGAATACCTGGCTTACCGTTTAAAAGCGTTTTTGTATCGCGATTATTGGTTTCAAGCTTTGAATAACCAATATCTCTTAACCGCACTAAATTATTATTTTTCGCAGAAATAATAATATTGTCAAATTCTTCTGGTTTTTCAAGCATCAGCGTTGCTGTCACCAAAAATTCACGAGTCTGAGAAGACAGTTTTCCAATCGGTCTCTCAAAGTTCTGTTGTCTAATGGCATTTAAAACTTCATCTGTTGTTACTTTAAATTGGGCAAGCTTAGTTGGATCAACATATATACGCATGATATATAAGCCAGAACCACTAATTTCAACGTTTCCAACACCTGAAACGGCTTCAAAATTTTTCTTAATTTCATTATCTGCATAATCATACAACTCTTCTAAAGGAACTTCATCTGATATCATAGCAATCTGCATAATAGGACGGTCATCAGCGCGCGTTTTTCTAAGTGTTGGTGGCAACATTTCTTTTGGCCAACTGGCATCTTGATACACACGTGTCAAACGGTCACGCACTTCATTCGTTGCTAGATTTATATCTGCACCGGCATTAAAGGCAAGTGTGACTTCAGATTTACCGTCCTTACTGGTAGATTGCATGTAATCTAAACCTTCAATACCAGCCATATGTTCTTCAATTTTACGGGTAACTTGTGATTCCATGATTTCAGGGCCAGCGCCCTGATAGTTTGCTTCAATCGTAATGTATGGCTCTGCCACTGTTGGGAACTGCTGCAAAGGCAAACGTGTAAAGGCAACGATCCCAACAACCGTAATCAGAAAAGTTAAAACCCAGGAAAACACAGGTCTTTTAATACAAATTTCAGAAAGTTTCATGGTATCAATACTTTTCTTTTAGTGTTATTTTTTATCAGCAGTTTTTTCTTCGATTTCTGGATTAGCAGCCGGCACAGTAAGGGGCGCACTTTTAACCTCAACAGGTTGAGCATTAGTAACCTTAACCCTCATACCCGACTGAACATTTCCAGCCGTTACCACTAGCTGTCCGCGCTGCAGACCACTTCGAATTTCAATTTTTCCATTTTCACGGTGCCCTGTTAATACACCACGAGCGACAGCCTTACCCTTTTCAACAATATACACAAATTCTTGGTCATTTTTCACATGCATAGCTGTTTCTTCAATTTGAAGGACATCACCTTTTTCACCAGTGATAACATCTAAATTAACGAACAAACCCTGTTTTAACTCCCCCTCTTTATTGGGTATAGAACCTCGCACACTTAAACTGTGAGTATCCGTATCAATTGCAGAATCTACCGCTTCAACGGCACCTTTAAACAGACGCTCTTTAAATGCATCTACACGCAGTTCAATCACCTGACCAACACCAATATCATGGACATGACGTTCCGGCACTTTAAATTCTACTTTCATAGACGATTCATCAACAATTTTTAATAAATCTTGATTATTTTGAACGGTAGCTCCTTCAGAAAACTCAATAATACCGGCAGTACCAGTAAATGGAGCAAGAATATGTGCTTTTAGTAGGTTTGCTTCAGCTTCTTCAACCTGCGCCTGTGCCATACCCATAGCACCTTTTACCTCGTCATATTTCTTTTGGCTTTCAATTTTTTGTTTTAACAACTGTTCAACGCGATTAAAATCTAACTCTTTCACCTGAAGCTCTGCCTTGGCACGCGCCAATCGTGCTTTCAAATCAGTGTCTTCAAACTCTATTAAAGAATCTCCTTTTTCAACTGCTGTTCCTTGCTCAAAACCAATTTTTTTAATGCGGCCCTGCCCACCTGGCATTTCAGACTTGATCACAACAGAATTATTTGCACGCAAACGACCAACAGTTGTAATACGCTTACTCATTGGAGAAATTTCTGCAGGAAAAGCCTCAACTGCAATAACACGTTCACTAGAAGCACTAGCGAGTCCTTTGTCATCACTTAAAATATATTGACACAAAGCTTTAGTAGGCCTGTCCAATAATTTAAACACAAACAGAGCAGCAAGAAGCGCAACCACCACACCAATAGCAATATATATGTGTTCTTTTACCAGATCTTGCATTTTTTTAGTTATATTTTCTATCATCATACTTAACTTTTCGATACATACCTATTTATAACATAGAATACCATAAAGACGTAAACAAATTATTAATCAGTTGGAAAGTAACCGCTTGGTTCGAAAATAATCGCGTAAAAGAACCTGACACTTTTCTTGATATATACCGCCATATACTTCTGGTTTGTGAAGTGTCTGTTTAAAAACCTGCAGGGTATGCTCTACCCCACCACCTTTGGGGTCGTAAGCACCAAAGTACACCCTTCTAAGCTTAGAATGGGCAATAGCACCGGCACACATAATACACGGTTCTAAAGTCACATAAAGATCACAATCAACTAAATATTTTTCATTTATTTTTTCACATGCAGCCCGAATGCATAAAATTTCAGCATGATCTAACGTATTTTTATTTTTTTCTACCGAATTATGGGAACGCGCAATAATTTTAGCATTTTTCACAATCACCGCACCAACAGGAACCTCGTCTGCGTGAATAGCAGACAAAGCTTCTTCATATGCATGATTCATAAAACAAGAATTATTAGGCACTGATCCCTCATCAACTAGATACACAAAAGCCCCTATAAAAGGGGCTTAAATTTTTCAAACAGTCTAAGCTGTTGCTTCTTCAGCTTCTTCATCCATAGGAAGTGCTGGCACTGTGTAATCTACGAATTGTATAACAGCCATTGGTGCATTATCACCATAACGGAAACCTGCTTTGACAATACGCGTATAACCACCACTACGTGCTTTAAAACGTGGCGCAATTTCTTCAATCAACTTCTTAGCCATAGCTTCACTGCCTAAAGCAGAAATTAATTGACGACGAACGTGTAATGTATTTAAACGGGCTTTTGTCAGCATTTTTTCAATGTATGGACGAAGCTCTTTCGCTTTTGGTAAAGTCGTTTGTATAGACTCGTTTTCAATCAATGCTTTTGCTAAGTTTGCAAACAATGCACGTCTGTGTGAACTGGTCCTATTTAGTTTTCTGCCTGAGAGTTTATGACGCATTTTTCAACCTTTTAGTTATAATTTTCTTCAATATTGTGAGCAAGCTCGTCAATGTTTTCTGGTGGCCACGTTTCGACGGTCATCGAAAATGACAAACCCATTTGAACAAGCATTTCTTTAATTTCATTCAATGATTTGCGACCAAAGTTTGGTGTTTTAAGCATATCATTTTCTGACTTTTGAACCAAATCACCAATGTAGAAAATATTTTCATTCTTAAGGCAATTTGCAGAACGTACAGAAAGTTCAAGTTCATCAACTTTACGCAGTAAGTTTTTGTTAAATCCAAGGCTACGCTTCGTATGATTTTCTTGAACAGACTTTGGATCTGTAAAGTTCACAAACTGTTGGAATTGATCTTGCAAAATCCTTGCAGCAAAGGCAACAGCATCATCTGGTTTAATAGAACCGTTTGTTTCTACATTCAAAATCAACTTATCGTAGTCTGTTCTTTGGCCAACACGTGTTGGCTCAACTTTAAACAAAACGCGTTTAACTGGACTAAATATTGCATCTATTGGAATAACACCTAATGGCTTATCATCTTGTACATTAGATCCAGCTGGCACATACCCTTTACCATTTTCAACTGTCAATTCCATTTCCAAAGTTTTACCGGCATCTAGTGTGCAAATATATGCTTCAGAATCTAGAACTTCAACTTCAGAAGTTTGCACGATATCAGCAGCCGTTACACGACCAGCTTTTTTTGCAACAAGCTTAATTTTTTTTGAAAATTCAGAGTTTAACCTTAAAGATACATTTTTTAAATTCAAGATAACATCTGTTACGTCTTCCATCACACCAGGTATTGTGGTGAATTCGTGCAAAACACCTTCAATTTTAACAGATGTAATTGCAGCACCCTGCAAAGATGAAAGTAAAACGCGGCGTAGAGAATTACCTAAAGTTGTTCCAAAACCACGTTCTAGTGGTTCAGCAATAATATCTGCAACGTTAAGTGAATTATCTGAAAACTTAACAGTTAATGCGTTTGATTTAATCAGTTCTTGCCAATTTTTTTCGATCACTTTTTAATTCCCATTCAATAAAATATTATTAATTATGCACGACGTCTTTTTGGTGGACGACATCCATTATGTGGAATCGGCGTAATATCGCGAATAGATGAAATTACAAAACCAACAGACTGCAAAGCACGCAAAGCTGTTTCACGCCCTGCACCAGGACCCTTAACAAGAACAGATAAATTTTTCATACCGTGTTCTAATGCCTTTTTACCAGCATCCTCTGCTGCAATCTGCGCTGCATAAGGTGTAGATTTACGTGATCCTTTAAAACCAACGCATCCTGATGTTGACCATGAAATTGTGTTTCCAGGTTCATCTGTAATTGTAATTGTTGTGTTGTTAAAAGTAGCACTAATATGTGCAACACCTGTTACAACATTTTTACGTTCTCTTCTTTTAACGCGAGTAACTGTTTTTTGAGCCATTTATCAATCCCTAATTCTTACTTAGCTATTTTTTTACCGGCAATAGCAACTGCTTTACCTTTACGTGTTCTTGCATTTGTATGCGTTCTTTGTCCACGAACAGGCAGACGGCGACGATGACGCAAACCACGGTATGACTTCATATCTGTTAAACGCTTAATGTTCATAGAAATTTCACGACGCACATCACCTTCAACTGTACAGTTACTGTCAATGTATTCGCGAATTTTTAAAACTTCATCTTCAGTCAAATCATGAACACGTTTTTGTCCATCAATTTTTGTACCAGCTAAAATTTGATCTGCTATAAATGGACCAATTCCATAAATATAGCGCAAAGCAATATATACTTTTTTTTGTGTTGGTATGTTTACACCTGCAATACGTGCCACACTTTACTCCATTAATTGCTAAGAAAAGAAACCATTTCTTTTCTTACTTTTAAAATAGACTGCGACGCATCAAGCTTTTTAAGCACATTCTTTTGCTTATAAAACTCACGAATCGGAGCCACTAATTCTTTAAACCAGCTTAACCTTTTTGATAAAACTTCCGCTGTATCATCAGGCCTTGTTTTAAATTCTGTACCCTGACACGTATCACAAACACCTTGAACTTTCGGCATGCAATTTGGATCATTGTACAATGTGGAACATTTTATACACATAAAACGTCCCTTTATGCGGTCATAAAGCTCTTCCTCAGTAACGGAAAAGTCTATAACACACCCAATTTCTTTTTTCATATCCAACAACATTAAATCAAGCGCCTTCGCCTGTTCAATGGTACGAGGGAATCCATCAAATAGTATGCCATTTTCTGGCAACAAATCAAGTTGTTTTTTTACTAATGCTAAAATAACATCATCAGAAATGAGTTTACCATTTGCAATATCTTCTTTTACTTTCTCACCAATCTCTGTTCCAGCCTGCTGTTCAGCCCGCAAAAGATCACCTGTTGAGATATGGGTATACCCTTTTTCGTTTTTCAAATATTCAGCTTGAGTACCTTTTCCACAACCTGAAGGCCCCATAAAAACAACAATCATCGTTTTTTGCCTTTTTTCATTTTTTCTTGACGCTTAAACAAACCTTCATATTGATGTGCAACAAGGTGTGACTGAACCTGGCTAATCGTATCAATCGTTACAGACACCACAATTAAAACACTGGTACCACCAAAGTAGAAGGGTAAAGACACCTTAGCAAGAACAAGCTCTGGCAAAATACAAACTGAAGCTAAGTAAATAGCACCAATTGTTGTTAAGCGTGTCAAAACATAATCAATATATTTCGTTGTTGCCTCACCGGGGCGCACACCAGGAATAAATGTTCCCATTTTTTTTAAGTTATCTGATGTTTCTTTTGGATCGAACATGATCGCTGTATAAAAGAAAGCAAAAAAGATAATCGCAGAAACGAATAAAATCATATAAAGCGGTTTACCGTGGCCCATATTGTTTACAACAGCACCAAACCATGAATCTGGATCGACGGATGTAAAACCAGCAATTGTTGTTGGCAGCAGTAATATAGATGAAGCGAAGATTGGCGGAATAACACCAGCACTGTTAAGCTTCAATGGCAAATGTGTATTTTGTTGTGTTGCAGGCATATTAGCTGCAGACTGACGTTTAGGATACTGAATCAAAATGCGGCGTTGTGCTTTTTCCATATAAACAACATAAGCGATCACAGCAGCAACCATAATCATTACACCCAAGATGATAAATCCAGACAAAACGCCTTCCCTACCCGCTTGAATTGTTTTAAGAGCGGCTTGCGGTAAGTTTGCAACGATACCAGCATAAATAATCAAAGAGATACCATTACCAATACCACGAGATGTAATTTGCTCACCTAGCCACATAATAAATAGTGTACCACCAGTTAAAGTCACAACTGTTGCAACGCGGAATAAAATACCTGGATCCATAACAGCAGCTCCAGCAGGACCGCCGCTCATACCTTCTAACCACATAGCGACACCATACCCTTGGACAACAGCCAAAAGAACAGTTAAATAACGTGTATATTGATTTAATTTTCTTTTCCCAAGTTCGCCCTCTTTTTTCAAAGCACCTAACTGAGGGGAGACAGTTGTCATCAACTGAATCACGATACTAGCAGAGATATATGGCATAACGTTTAACGATAGAATCGTCATACGCCCCAAAGAACCACCGGAGAACATATCTAGAACACCAAGAATACCGCCAGCCTTTTCAGGATTCATAAAATTCGCTAAAAAGAGGGGATTAATTCCAGGTAAAGGAATATAGGATCCTATACGATATACGACCAAAGCCATTAAGGTAAACCACAGTCGTTTCTTCAAATCCTCTGCTTTAGAGAATGTATCAAAACTAATTCCGGCAGCTAATTGTTCAATCGCAGAAGACATATATC
>CAZTIE010000054.1:0-9328 GCA_964613645.1 uncultured Verrucomicrobiales bacterium | reverse complement strand
GTGGAGGAGGCGGAGGCACGGATTTTGTGGGGATTTACGGAGGCCCATCAGACAGGTAATGTGACGGGCTTTTAAAAAAATATTTTTTTTATGTATTGCCTTTAAATGCGGTAAAGTATTTCCCCTGACATTCTTAAGCATCACAAAATCAAAATATCAATAGAACTTTCTCGCGCGATATTATACAATGAAGTAAATGCCGTGGTGGCTCAGTGGTAGAGCACACCCTTGGTAAGGGTGAGGTCGAGAGTTCGATTCTCTCTCACGGCACCATTTCACTTTATCAGGAGGTATGCTTTGATCAACATGAATCTTGCAAAGACAGATCCAGCCATTGCAAAAACCGTTAATGCAGAACTATCGCGCCAGCGTTCTCAAATTGAACTTATCGCGTCCGAAAATATAGTATCTGCAGCTGTTATGGAGGCACAGGGTTCTGTGCTTACAAATAAATACGCTGAAGGCTATCCGAATCGTCGGTATTATGGTGGGTGCGAGCATGTTGATATTGCTGAGTCTTTAGCTATTGAACGTGTTTGCAAGTTGTTTAATTGTGTATTTGCCAATGTGCAACCGCATTCTGGTGCGCAGGCAAATACAGCTGTTATGTTAGCGTTACTTCAACCTGGAGACACTTTTATGGGGATGTCTTTGGATTCTGGTGGTCATTTAACGCATGGCTGTAAGGTCACACTTTCAGGGAAGTGGTTTAATGCAGTTCCCTATGATGTAAGCCCTGAGACATATACAATTAATTATGATCAAGTTGAAGAAATAGCATTACAGTATAAGCCTAAACTTATTATTGCAGGTGGTTCTGCGTACCCACGTACGATTGATTTTAAACGATTCCGTGAAATAGCTGATAAAGTGGGTGCGTATCTGATGGTTGATATGGCGCATTTTGCAGGTCTTGTTGCAGGTGGCGCATTTCCATCCCCATTACCATATGCAGATGTGGTAACATCGACCACACACAAGACACTTCGTGGTCCACGTGGTGGCATCATCCTATCTAATAATGTTAATTTGGGGAAGAAATTAAATTCAGCTGTGTTCCCAGGTCTTCAGGGCGGTCCTTTAATGCACGTGATCGCTGCAAAAGCCGTTGCGTTTTATGAAGCGTTACAACCAGAATTTAAGGTATACATTAAGCAAGTTATTGCAAATGCTGAGGCATTAAGTAATCGGCTTATTGAAAAAGGTGTTTCTGTAACTTCTGGTGGAACTGATTCGCATCTTTTATTGGTCGATTTGCGCAGCCATAACATTACGGGAAAATCGCTATCTGATACAATGGAAGAAGCTGATCTTACGTGTAATAAAAACAGTCTTCCTTTTGATTCAGCGCCACCATCGGTCACATCTGGCATCCGCATTGGAACACCAGCATGTACAACGCGTGGCTTCAAGGAAAAAGAGTTTGTCCAAGTTGCTGATTGGATTGTAGAAATTATAGCAGCTTTAAAGGCTGGAACAACTGCAACTGTGATTCCGCGTATCAAACAAGAAGTCGCTAAACTATTAGAACAATTTCCAATCTATTAAAATGAAAGATAAACGCAATGATTGACCTTATAACGAATTTATCGGCTTGGCACTGGTTGATTATTGGTGTGGTATTAATTGGACTGGAATCTTTGGCACCAATTGCTTATCTTATGTGGTTTGGCTCCGCGGCGGTTATTCAAGGTCTTATAACTTATGTGTTTTCTATCGATCCGATGACGCAAATTATACTTTATGCAGTTTTGTCTGCTGTTGTTACCATGATGGGGCGTCGTTTTGTACCAATTAACATCAAACAGTCAGATCAAAAAAATATGAACCGACGACAAGATAGTATGATTGGCAGAAAAATTACCCTTACGAATCCGATCGTTGATGGTCATGCGCAAGTTAAGGTTGGTGATTCAGTATGGAATGCTAAAGGACCAGACGTACCTGTGGGGTCACATATGGTTGTCGTGGCCGTTGAGGGTGTTAAACTTGTTTTGGAACCTGTAGTCTAAATTAATTTTCGATTTTTCTATATTTAAGTCTTGACGATACAACGATAAATAGAGGATAATTAATCAAGAGAAACACTAAGGTGTTGATATGTGGGCGGTTAGCTCAGCGGTAGAGCGTCTCGTTTACACCGAGAGGGTCGGGAGTTCAATCCTCTCACCGCCCACCATTTTTTTTGATATGATGAAAATTTTCCTTCTTATTTCTGTTAGTATTTTTATTGCATCATGTGGTGTAAAAAGTAGGCCTGAATACCCTAAGGGTAACACTTACCCTAAAACATACCCGGCAGAAACAGAAAGCCAATAGTAGGTGTCTTATATGCGTATTGCAACTTGGAACGTTAATTCTATTCGGTCGCGTTTAGAACATGTTATAAAGTGGCTGAAAGATACCCAAATTGATGTACTTTTATTGCAAGAACTAAAATGCCAAAATCATGATTTTCCTGAGGAACCTTTTTCAGATTTAGGGTACAACACGGCCATTTTCGGACAAAAAACATATAATGGGGTTGCAATTTTATCTAAACAACCAATTGAAGATATTCAATTAAATATTCCAATTTTTGAAGACGAACAGTCGCGCTATATAGAAGCTGTTATTGGTAATAGACGTTTTGTAAGTATTTATGTACCCAATGGATCTGAAGTGGGATCTGATAAATATGAATATAAGCTGCGCTTTTTATCTGCGTTAAAGCAACACATGAAGCATCTTTTAACGTATAAAGAAGAATTAATTATCGGTGGTGATTTTAATATAGCACCAGATGATTTAGATGTATATGATGCTGCTAAGTGGAAAGACCGTATATTATGCTCTGTGCGTGAACGACTGAAATTAAATGAATTGTTAAACTTGGGATACAGTGATGCCTTTAGAGCGCTGTACCCACATGAAAAATGTTTTACCTGGTGGGATTATAGGGCTGGGTCTTTTCAACAAAACAAGGGCATGCGTATTGACCATTTTTTACTGTCGCCTGAGGCGATGGATAAGGCACAATCAGTTGTCGTAGACGCTGACCCACGTGCACTGGATAAACCGTCGGATCATGTCCCGGTAATTTTAGAGCTTAAGTAACTCAAGTAGGCGCCCCATTCAAGTTTGCAGTGCAACAAGGTTGATATTTTTGTTAAATGCCTGTGGATAGGGCACTCCAAGTTTACCATTTGCCTGGGGCTTTTTCTTGGATATCGTCCCCTCAATATACATCGATCTCAGATTTTTTACTTTCTTTAGGAACTCTTTTTGTACTCGTGTTGGGTGCCTCTTCATCAAAATCTATATTCAGCGCAGGTGCAGCTTTATTTCTTAAACTCTCATAGTAGTTCCGTGTTCTGTCGATGAGCGCTTGTATGAGTGATGCTAAATCTTTTGTACGAACAACAGGTGCGCCTCTTTCCTTTTCTACCTGATCATTTTCTAGCAAATATAGTGTTGGCATTAGGCGTGAATAACGCCGTTCTTTTTCATCACCTTTATTAGGATTTTCCTTGCGAATAAAGCTTTTTAGGCTTACATTCATTGCCGATAAGAATTCTGTAATACGAACCAGCAGGGTACGCTCCAGACCTGTTTTTTGCACAAAGTTTTTCGGACACTTTTTCTTATTGAAGGTACAGCTATTATGCATGCTTTTGTACATTAAACTAGGGCCTGCAACCAATGCCATACTTAAGCCGGTCGCAATTGCACCGGTCACAACCGGTGGTTTTGGAATAGGCAATAAATCAAGTGTTGTTTTAATAGCACCTGCTAAGACGTCTTGAACCTCACGTTCAAGATCTGCGCCATACATAGTGGCTATACTACTTTTTAATCGTCCAGCTAGCGACCTATTTTCCATAACCAAATGTGTATCGTTCACTTCTAATGTCCCTTGAACAGAGGCAAGTATATAGGATGTATATAGTGAGTACATATTTGTTCCTTGTCCATCCAATAATGTCGGTCTATCAATAATTAAACTCTCTAAACTTGTTGGATATATTGGGTCTAAAAATGCATCAGAATAATCATTAGCAATAAATTGCATGGATAACGCATCATATTTTTGGTCTTGTAACGCAAAGAAATACTCTGTTAAAAATTTTAGTTGCTTAGGAAGGCCCGTCTTAATTTGCTTTGCTAATAGTGTGAATTGATTTGTTTGATCTGTGCTATGTTCACGCAAATGTTCATCCAATAATAAAATGTGCATGTTTGTTAAAAGTGCAAAGGCAAGCTGGCGGAGTTTATTATATTCGTTAGCTGGAATATTGCGATACGCTTTTGATGCCTTTGTTGAATGTTCACCTTCAAAATTTTCAGACATTTCAGATAGTTTACGCAATAATTTTTCCTGATCATCTGTTGATGATGCGTTACGAATTGCTTCTTCAGCCTCTAAATACTCTGGACCAAGAATAGAAATACATATCTTGCTTATAATAGCGTAAAGCGCATTATAGTTAATTTTGATTGATTCACCCCTTGGTATTTTTGTAGGGTAAACTGGTTTTGGGCCTTGAAGCAACTCAGAAAGCATGACTGCTGTATCATCTGTGCTCTTGATCTTCATGTTTTTAAACTGTTCGAAATTTTCAATATAGAGATCAATAGCAGCAGGTATTAGGTACTCTTCTGCTGCATTCTCAACATCTACTTTGCTTGCAATTGCTTTTGCAGCATCTATTTTTGCACCTACCTTTTCTGTAATTGTCTTAGAAAATTCACTTAATCTATCTTTTAGCATTTTAGCGACTTTTGAATTAGAGGCAGCAATTTCTTTTTCAAATAGAGTTCTATCTTTTTGAGATAAGCGCATTCTGTATGATGGGTCTAAAGCGCAAGCGATAGAATATAAATGTAGAAATACATCTTCTGCTGTTGTGTATTCAGTAAAGGCAAAGTATGCGCTTTCCTGGTGGAACTCTGCAGCACTTAATAATGCTTCTAGTACGTCAGGATTCTTCTGTAGATACAGTGCTGGTGCTGGTGCAATATCCTTTTTAACTTTTGGATCTATTTCTTGCCAAACGTCTAGTAGATTTTTTAAAAAAACAACACATTCAGGGTTGTCAACATTGCTTTCACAAACATCAAGCTTGTTCATAATATCATCTGTTGCTTGAATTGTTACTGGAACATTTGAAGGGCCATACATCATAGGCGTAAGCTGACGATTTGCAACCGCACCTTTTACAACAGATGCAAGTTTTGCACATGCAGGGCCTGGTCGTCCTTGTGTAAGGCTTTCTTGACAGGTTTTCATTATCGAAAAGAGTGGCGTTTCATTTGCAGTTGCTATTATTTCCTTCACTTCATCGTCATCGATAATATCCCATTCATCATCAAGGGCTTGATTTTCTTGTGAGTTGTATTCTTTTGCAACTAACGTTGAGAGTTCGTCAAAAACAGGCTCCATGAACACTCTACAACCCTCAGGTATAAATATAAACGAGGGTACATTGACAATGTTTTTGCTACTCTCACGCACAGTCGTTTCAGGGTAACACTTGTCTACAGCGGTTTGTAACGCTTCTTTGTGTTGTAATGAATCGCGCCATTTTCTGCCTTGTGCAGACCCTATATATTCCATGACATTATAGCAACGTGCAGGATATTGTAATTCATCTGATATTTTGGAGAGTGGTTTGATCGCTTTCAATTCTGTAATATGTTTCTGGGTCCAATTTTTCTTTTGAGATATGCAAAACTTTGCTTCCGCAAGAAATGAATCTTCACTTTGAATTTTTTTATAAAAATACCGTGAAAAGCGCTCATCTTTGAAAAACGGCTTTAATATATCATTTTTTTCTGGAGAACCATCATAAGAAAGGGGCCAGCCTGCACCTAAATTTTGTATGTTTATAAGTATGGTGAACAATAATACAAAGTGCTTCATAGTACTTTTATTTTTAGTATTTCACTTCTTATTATGCACAATAAAAGTAAATAGAACGTTAACAAAAATTATTCAGTTTCAATATACCCTTCAGGATCTTCTGCATCACCTTGATTATTGCTTTGTGCATTGATGCTGGCACAGTGCGTTTGCATGTATGTTCTTAAAAAATTATTACGTGTCACCCAGGTTATTGTGTCTTGGTTTACTTCTGCGCAAAACAGCCCTGAATCTGAAATATTTCGGGCACGGCAACGTGAATTATCTGTTGGTAAGGTGTTAAATGTACTCCGGTTTCCATTCATCATATAAGCCCCTTCACCGTTATGGTGCGCAACAAGTAGTACTGCAATATAATCTGATGCTGGAATGGCTTGATTCGTGAGGGTAATCGTACAAAGTGCATGATTATCTGTGGCACAAAAAGAGTGATCATGATCGCTTGCGTTGATAATAGCTGCTGTATTGCCTAAAGTTGTATTCATAGCATAGGTCATATAATGCCCAAAACCATCTTTCGCAGTACGCTCTTCTAAACCAAGTGATTGATATGGGGGGATGCCAATTGCAAGTCCTGTTTGTTCGGCACCTTTTAATATTGGTGTGGAGGCAAAGGGTAGGCGATTGTGACGTTTTGTATAGGCCGCAAGGCTTTGTAAAAGTGATTCTTGATTGTGCTTTGTTATTTCATGCTTTTTTAATAGAAGTGTTTTTTTTATCATAGGCACGATTTGAGAGCCAATGATACCTATAATTAATAAGGCTAAGCCAATTTCAAGAAGGCTAAAAGCTTTAACTTTATGTCGCATCTTCTTCAGATAAAGGTTCTGCTACTGTTTGTGCTGAAGCTGTTTTTTCTGCTTTTGGTTCTTCTTTTTTCTCATCATTTGTTGAAAACATAAATTTGCTGATTAAAGACTCTAAATTAACAGCAGATTGTGTGAATTCTAAATATTCATTCTCCCCTAGCATATCGCTTTCAGCACCGGGTGCCAAGTGAATATATTTTCCTCCTAGCAGGCCATCAGATACAATGTCAGCAGAAGAGTCTAGAGGAAGCCGTATATCATTTCTAATTGTAAAGGACACAAGTGCACGATATGTCTTTGGATCAACATCAATATTTGAAATGGTTCCAATTTTAACACCACTTAGTTTCACATCATTGCCAACAGACAGGCCATCAATTCTGTCAAATTTTGCTTTCAGATGGTAGGCATTGGTAAGGTTTGAAGATGTTGCTGAGTATGCAAAATATAAAAACATACCAGCAACGCTTAAAACAAAAAAACCAATAACTGTTTCAAAAAAATTATTTTGCATTATACTTGCTTACTATCCTTCGGTTTTATTGACCATTGACATAAATGTGTTCAAATTTTCTGTTTTAATCTTAACAGGGTGATGTTGTTTCATACCATTAATTAAAAGATCTATCATTGATTCTGTCATAACGTTATCCATACGTTTGACTAAATCTTCTGATTTTTTACGATCATCATTAGAAATAGGTAGCTCTTTTTCGGGTACAATAACAACGAAACCATCTTTTGATCTGCCTGCAATCGCCTGGTTTAATGGGACAGAGAATGCACGCTCAATTGCATCAGCCATTAATTGCTCTCTTAAATCAGCATCATCAATGATAGACATTCTAGAGTATAGGTGGTTGGTTGTCATGGTTACCTTATGCTTTTGAACTAATTTTGAAAGTGATGCGCTGTCTTTTGCCTCTTTGACTATTTGTTGTGCAATCTCGGCTGCTTTTACTCTCTTTAAATAGTTTACCGCATCATTCGTTACTTTTTCCTTAACGGCAGAAAAATCTGGTATATGTTGTGCTGTGATGTTTTGAACAGACAAAACGAAGCTTTTATCAGAGGTTACATCAAGAACCGGGCTGGTGTTGCCACTTTCCAACTTGTATGCTTGTTCAAGAATTTGCTCTTTCATAGCTGTTAAATTTTTGTATTCTGGACTGTTTAGCTGTCCGCCATCTTTTGATAAGTTTTTAATGGATATAACTGGCTTATTTATTGACGTTGCAACTTTTTCTAGGGAATTTCCACCAGCTAGTTCATCTTCAATTTTGTCTTTTAATGCTTTGAATTCTTCTTGAAATCTTTCTAAGCGCACTATTTCTAATAGTTCTGCTTTTATTTTTTCAAAAGATTGTTGCTCTTCTTTATTGATAGATTGAACTTCATAAATGACAAAGTTATCATTATCTGTGATAATTCCTGTATGCTCACCCTTTTTAAGGCCAAACACAGTTTCTTGATCCCTATCAGGTAATATGTTCTTTGTAATTTCACCAAGATCTGCCACTTTTGCAGAATTCACAGTTTTAACAATGGTTTTAAAATCTTTTTTCTGCTCAAGCAGTTCGTACGCTTTTTGTGCTGCATCCTGGGTTGTAAAGGTGATTTTTTGTACTTGACGCGTTTCAGGTGTAAAGTACAGATGTTTTTTGTCTTGATAGGCAGTGTGTAGGTCTGAATCAGATACTTGAATATTTTTTGATAACTTTTTAAGGTCTAGTTCAACAACCTCTATGTCGCGGGTTTCAGGAAGCGTATAATTTATTTTATGTGCTTCAAAAAACTCAGCAACTTCTTTTTCTGAAAGTTGTTTATCGATCTGCATTTTGTTTGCATTGATAGAAATAATTGAAAAGTTCCGTTTTTGTAACATGGCATCGATCAAAATGTCACGATAATATTGTGATTGTACACCTGCATGTGTGAAGCTTAAAAAATATTGGCGTTCAATAATTTGACGGCGCATATCGCTGACTAAATTTTTTTGGCTTAGACCTGCATTTTTCAGGATAGATTGAAACTTAGTATGATCAAAACGACCGTTTTCCATGAAAGGTTCCATTGACTGTATGTTATTTCTAATAACGTTTTCAGAGACAGTTAATTGTAGTCTATCCATTTCTTGTGTTAAAATGTTGCGATTAATAATGCGTTCTAAAATTTTATCTATAAAACCTACACTCACAAGTTCTTGCAACGTAATATTACCTTGGCGCTGAACCTGGATTCGACGAAAATCATGACGCATTTCTGCGTCTAGTTCTTCCATTGTTACGTCTTTGTTGCCAACAACGGCAACGGGTCTGTGTGAAAAGATGCCACGAATCATGTCACCTATGCCAAAGATAAAGAAGCTAGCAGCAATGGTGATAAGTAATAATTTAAAAATCCAATTTCCAGATTGATCGCGAAGATTTTGTAGCACGTCTTTTTCCTAGTTTGTTTGATAGTCATTAGTTATTATGGCAAAAAACTGCACTATGCTCAACGGTTAACTTAGAAATATAATGAATTATCTTTAATAAAAATGGCGGGAGTGACGGGACTCGAACCCGCGACCTCCGGCGTGACAGGCCGGCGCTCTAACCAACTGAGCTACACCCCC
>CAZTIE010000053.1:0-9365 GCA_964613645.1 uncultured Verrucomicrobiales bacterium | reverse complement strand
GCTGTGATGCATGGAATAAATTAGCAAATAATCCTATGAAAATAGAATCTATTGCGTATAGAAACTGGACAAATATTTAATACTTATTTTTGATGATTGGTATAAAGCGTCCAAACTTCATATGACCAGTTCTGTAATGCAAAAAATTCAAAGGTATAACCCGCAATCTGTTTTATCTTATAAAAAAAGAGCCCCAAAAAGAGGCCCCCAAAATTTATAGTGTATTTTAAGGCTAAAAGAAGTACTTCAATCCAACAGATACAACTGATGTTGCTGGTTTGATATTATGTGTATACACAATACCGCCACCAGTACTTACTTGTTTAGCATCAAATGCTGAATAAAATGTCATGCGGGCATCAACGCCAACAGTCATTTTGTCATTAACAGGAACATCCACACCTACACCAGCTAAAACACCTGAAGCTGTCTTACTTGTTGTTTTTGCAGCGCCTACAACAACCGCAGAGGCACGTGCATCAAATTTAGAAAATGAAGCACCAACGCGAACATATGGCAAGGCACCACACATGCTTGCACCTAAGCGCACAGAAGCATTCGTTTCCCATTTTTGCTTAAGTTCTATTTTCCAAGAGTTCAAATCGTTAGCTGATTTGTTTGCTGCAGATCCATTAGCTGTACCCAAATTTCCCTGTACTTGAAAACCAAGATTCAAAGCGCCCATTGCATGGAAATAGCCAAGGTTAAGGCCGCCTAAAAAGCCACGACCAGATTGATCATATGCATAATTCAATGGTTGTTGATTAGTCTTCAGTGTGTTTTTGCTGTCAAGCGTAGCGTAGCCCGCATTAAGACCCACTGAAAAGCCTTTATGGGCTTCAGCAGCAGCAAACGACGTAGCAGCTGCTAACATCAAAGCGATTTTTTTCATAATTATTTTCCTTTTATTTTACAGATTAACCGGCAATAGCAGCGCGAGAATTTTTATAGTTCACAAGCCTTGCATATTCGGCAACAGTAGGCATTTTATATGGTGTTCCTGAAACAGGGCGTGGTAAACCAGCTGCGTCATATGCTGCTGGAGGGATGGATATAAACGTGGTACCCGTTTGAAGGGTAGCACCAGCAGCACCTAAAAAGTCTGCGCTTGCTGTATCAGCAGCTCCAGCTACCGGCGCTGTACCAATTGTCACAGTACCAAGTATCGTAGCAGAATTTTCTAAGGTTGTTCCATCACTTTCCGTAAGGCCAAACAATACATTCATTAGCGCTTGCAGTTGTGTATTGCCTGCAGCAGTAATTGCGACAGCAGGAAGTTGTGTCTGCCCTAGTCCACCATGTGCGGTACCGCTCAGCTTTGTTAATGCGCTTCCAACTTCAGCAGCTTGCGTCACAGTTGTTGTGTTGTCACGTCCACTTAAAGCTGCAATTGTTTGTGCTTCTGTAGCCTGTACACCAGTTGCACCAGCAATCAGCATTGTTGTTAATAGTAATCTATTCTTCATATAAGATATAGTCCGTAAAAGTTTAACTAATTAAAGCTTAGCAGATATTTTTCAGAAGTTGAATATATTTTAATAAAATTTTATCATAATTTATGACAAATACGCTATAATTGCAACAATACTCCCGGATCATGTATCTGGTACTTATCGGCATACATAAGGATAAAGACACCTACAAGTGCGTTTATACGAAGAATGACCTATAGATTTGATTAATTGTTAAGCTGTTTAGAAAATAAAACAAAGGAGCTTGCTCCGTAATATTATCTTATATTTTTATACGAAGGCAAACGGAGAATAGCGATCTGAATCAATTACGTGTTTCTATAATAACGTAAGCAATGGCATAGGGGGCGTCATCACTTAATGATAGGTGAATACGATGTTGTTTGCTGTCGCATTGTTTTTCTAAGGCTTGCAACCCATTGCCTGAAATATTAAGCACTGGCTTGCCCAAACTATTATTTGAAACTTCCATATCATGCCACTGCATATTATATGACCCACCAAGTGCCTTAATAAAGGCTTCCTTAGCCGCAAACATTTTGGCATAGGCAGAGGATGGATTTTTACGCGCATTGGCTTTCATTTTCTCTTCGTTTGTAAAAATCTTATCAACAAAATGCCCTTGATGACGGTCTAATAATTTTTGGATACGCCGTATATCAACAATATCTGTTCCAATGCCAACAATCATATTTTTTCTTCATAGGGCCCATACACATATTATATATTTTTTTGATCTATAATCCCAGTTATGGGTTAGATTTACTCATAAATGGCGCCCATATTTCTGTTGTACCCGTAAACAAAGTCTTGTTAACCTAATCTATTTAATATATACTAAGCATTATTAAATAATTTAGAGTTCGGGATGATGATTAATTTTTTAACAAGAACAGTATTGATGACTTTTTGTTGTCTGTTAAATTCGCAATTTTTGACAGGTGCAACACAGGAGGGTAATCCACTTAATTTTTCTCAAGAGCCAGTAATGGGTGAGGTGGTCCTGGATAGCGCCTTTATACAATTCGCGATAGATGTTGCTTTTGATGCTGAAACAGATTTCACTATAGAAGATATGCTAGAAAGTGGTAAGATCTGGCTGTCAGAAATTAAGGATTATAGTGCGCAGCTATCACCTATGGATATGAATAGGCTTGATTACAATATGGGTTTAGCGTATTACCAAAAAGCTGTAGAGAAAGGTTTGCAAAAAAATGTACAGGGCCATTTAAGGATAAGATGTGCTATAGCAGCTATGATGTGCGGCCTTATGCTGAAAGATGTCATGCCTGAACTCAGCGCCGAATATACGGAAAAAGCAAAATCTTTATGTCCCGGTATAGAAAAATTGTTACAATTGAAAAAAGACCTGAATCACCTGGATCGTGCAAGGGAATCACAGCTAATTAAAATGCAACTTGCGCAAGGTCGTGTAGCGGACTTTTACAGAATTGCTCTTTCAATTTCAGCTATGTGTTTATTTATTAAGGGGTGCATTTTTATTTTTAGTAACTTTTGATAATATTGTTAATATTACTTTAATATGTGGTTCTTGCGTATTTGCGGCGTCACTCAGTAAGTGTACAGAAGCTTGTGACAAAAATGGGCCCTTTTGTGGATAAGGATTTCAAGTACATATGGTCCCCTTAGTGCTTTTTGTAAAACAATACACACTGTTTATTTATATGTGATATCAAGTCAAATTTCTGGGGATACTTGACGCCTCACGAATAAAGATATAGAGTGAAAGATTGTGAACGCACAACGCAATTCAGTATATGTTGTTTGCTTCCCGGGAAACCAAGCTGCAAAAAATTCTTTAAAGCGTGAAGTTGATTTAGGGGGAGCAGTGAAAGTAATGTTCTCTGATTTAGATTGGGATTTATTAATAAAGTTAGTTAGGGATGTATGCGATTCTGTATTAGCCCTAGGTACAGAAACGCAGTTTTTTCACCCTATTGCATGTTACTAGTTCGGGATTATTTCAATTCTTGGTAATAAAAAACCCCCTTAAAATAGGAGGTTTTTTTTATACATTAGTAACAGGAAATTATCCTTGGCGTGCTTTAAAGCGTGGGTTTTCTTTGTTGATAACGTAAATACGACCTTTACGACGAACAACCTTACATGCTTTATGACGGCTTTTTAATGTTTTAATTGAGTTTGCAACTTTCATAATTTACCCTTTCTGTTTTGGAGAGAAATCTAGTTTCTCACGAATTCTAGCGCTCTTACCTGTGCGATCGCGTAGATAATATAATTTTGCACGACGAACAATACCACGACGAACAACTTCAACGCGTACGTTAACTGAGTATAGAGAGAATAGACGTTCAACACCTTCTCCATTAGAAATTTTGCGTACACGAAACGTAGAACTTAGTCCGCTATTTTTACGTCCTAAAACAACACCTTCATAAGGCTGTTCACGTTCACGGTTTCCTTCTTTTACTTTCACATGCACACGTACAGTATCACCCGCTTTAAAGTCAGGTACTGTTTTTCCTTGTGTCAATTTTGTGACTTGTTCTGCTTCCAATTGTTGAATCAAGTTCATTTTATCCTCCGGTTCCTGGTGTCTTAACGAACGCATCCAGGGTTCTTTTTTTTATAAATTTCCCATAGGTCTGGGCGATTTTTTTTTGTAATCTCACAAGATTGTTGTTCCCTGAATATATCGATTTTCTGGTGATTACCAGATACCAACACTTCTGGAACTTCAATATTATTCCAAACGTATGGTCTAGTATACTGCGAAAATTCCAATAAGTCCAGCTCAAAACTCTCAATTTGTAAAGATTCTTTTGCACCAACCGCATTATCTAATAATCGAATAGTTGCATCTAAGTAAACTTGCGCCCCTAACTCCCCACCGGAGAGGATATAGTCTCCAATACTAACCTCTTCTAAATCGTGATTTTCTCTCCAATAATCGATAACGCGTTGGTCCACACCTTCGTACCTGCCACATAAAATAATAGCACCATCTGGATATGCGTTTAAATTCGTATGTAAATTATTTTGTTTTAAGGGGGTGCCACGGGGGCTCATATATATAATTTTACGTTTACCGTTATTTTGTTTGTGGGCATATGATAGGGCGTCATGAATGACATCAGGTTTCATAACCATGCCGGCACCACCACCAAAAGGTGTATCATCAACAGCTTTATGATTACCGTGTGCAAAGTCCCGGATCTGAACAGTCTCCAGCTTCCAAATACCTTTTTCTAAAGCACGACCGGGGATTGAGGCAGTCAGGCCGCCTGGAAACATTTCGGGGAAAAGTGTTAAAACACTAGCATGCCACATTAGCGAAACAGTACATATAATAGGGCAAGTGATGCAAATTGAAAGCCAATACGCATACGCATGGCTAAATTGCCATACTTTTTATTAAAATCGCCGCCTATAAAAAGGCAAAAAAAACCAAACCCTAAGGCTGCAACAGTTGCTATAATTGAAATAGCGCACAATATTTTTAACATGAATAATATCCTTCTTTTTATATATAAGAATAAGTACAGAAAGATAAAAAGTCAAAAAAAGCTGTCTGTTACGTGCAAGACTTCGTGATTGTGCCTGTCGTCTTGTACAAATATACATGAAAACATCGGGCTTTAGGTGTTTTTTTGTGTTCAAAAATCTGTGCAACAAACCTGTAAGTTATTTTGATGCAAATATATAATCATCTGCATCTTTATTAACTGGGTGTAAATTGTATTGAGAAAGTAACGTTTTTACCTGTTCATATGCATGATGGGTTTCTATGAACATAACGCAATTGTTACATGTTAAAAAATTATGCATACCCTCTAAAACCTGAAGCTCAAAACCTTCAACATCAATTTTTACAAGAGCGTTTTTATTCTGAATTGGTAATACGGTGTCAAATACTTTTGTTTCAACTGTGGTAGATGATTGGTAATTTCTATCATTTACAGATTTATCTAAGATGGAAGTTCCTGTTGAATGTTCATTAAACCACAGTGTATCCATTTTTTCTTCATTTTCTAATGCATAGGGGAATGTTTTTACTTTATCCACAAGGTTCTTCAGAAGTAAATTAGCATTTAATTGATAAAAATTATGGAGAAGGGGTTCGAAGGCATAAACGTTTTCAAAACAATATTTCTTAGTGAGGAGGTTGGAATAATAGCCAAAGTTTGCTCCAATATCAATAAAAGTATCAAATTGATATTGTTTTATGAGCTGATCAATGGCTTTAATATTCTTTTTTTCATAATTTCTAAAGCAAAGCAACCTGTTATCTATCCAATTATATTTATTCAGTAACCATTTTGTGTTATATCGTTTCACGATAGTGTATTTAGCACGAAATAAAATGTTCAGACGTTTAAGAATACTAAAAGGTAATTTACGCATATATATTTTTTAAGAAAAATTGTGTGTTATAAGTGAACTTTATAACAATAAAAAAAGATTAGAAAATAAATGATTGTTTTCAGAAATTTCCTTCTGTTAAGGTATAGGTGCTGTGTGATAACTATGTGATTGTCATTATTAACTTTAGCGTTTTTTTACAATTAGAGTCTAAAGCATTCACAATAATTTTCTGATGGGTCCGCCACAATTCCCACAGTGCAGTTGTCCGCCACCTCCGCCACCACGAAGCATACAGTCACCCCATCACTTAAAAACCGTTAATTTTTGGTTAATAAGTTATGGTGCTAAGACTTTTAAAGTTTGCATAAAGTATATGCTCGCAATCTGAATTTTTAAAAAATCATTGTATGTTGTGCTTGGTTCCATTGAAAATTATTGACCAAAATAGTTCATAGAAAAAGCCATAAACTCATTTTCCCGACTTTTGGCTACTTTGAACGTATCACAGTCCTCAGAATATTGTGAGTGCCAATCATATCTAGTTTGACCAGAAGGACCATAGCATTCTAGTGTGAGTGTTCGTGCATCTATACTAAGACCTATATAGTACTTACTCAGTATATTAGTTATAGTGGATAGATTAAGGGGGGAGTCTAAAGATTTCATATTCATACAAGAAGGGGTTACAAATCTACCACCTGATACGCTCCTATCATCTGCTTGGCCACCTAATGTTTTTACTGTTATGTTGTCTAAACCGGTCTGCTGAAGTGTGGAATAACACGTTGCCAGAAGGGGAGTAATTTGTGCAGAAATTAAGTGTGCTTCAATATTTGACGCAGTAGTATTCATGCACTCTAGAAGTTTGTTAACAATAACAGAAATCCTTCTAGGAGCTGTCTCGGCGTAGATATGCACTAAAGCAACAGTCTTTTTTTCTTTATCTATGAGACACATGGCAACACAATTATAAACGAAATTGGTCATTAAAACAGGGCATTTATTTTGGGCTGATGTGACAGCCGCCCAGCTGACATCTAAATATAGCGTTTCTTCTATGTTTGGTAGGGGTGCGACAGACTCGATCCAGGGGGAGACTGTTATGTCCCCCATTATTCTTTTGATGATCTTCTGAATATCTAAGTCATCAACAATCTTAAATGAGTGCTTTACTTCGCCAAAAGACTGTGTAAATGTTCTTGTTTGCGCATGATAAGAAACAGTAACATCTGGGTGGCCAGGCACCGCAATACAAACATCCTTAGATAACATTGATGTTGTTGTCGGTGTTAAGTCCCTACTAGATGCATATAATTGTTCGATTGGGGATAGAATGAGAGTGAATAAAATTATGGTCAGTTTTTTCATATTAAATGTTTTTTGCATGTGTTTATAATTAATTATTTTGACATGTTTGAAGTTTAATTGCAAGCTTTCAATCATTTAATTTAACTTATGAATTTTGTGGATTTCGACATTGAATTATAACGCGTTATGGTGTTTCCTATCACGTGTTTGGGTCAAGTGCGCCAAACTCAAGTCCATCATTTGTATTAGGTAGTATGAAAACCTTGACCTTTTTCTAAAATATCGTCAATCTAAAGGCATAATCTATAGAAAGTGATTTTATTACCGTTATGCAAAAGATTTTTGAATGTGTTCACCCCGAAGGTTGGCGTTTTGTTGGTATCTTTGCCACCACTACATTTTTATTGTACTTTATTTTACTGCCCCTATTTTGGGTTGGTGTTATTTTAACATTATGGTGTGCTTACTTTTTTAGGGACCCTAAACGTATAACACCAACTGATCCAGATTTGGTTGTTAGCCCTGCTGATGGTAAGGTTGTGATCGTTAAAAAAATGCTTCCACCTGCAGAGTTAGGGTTAGGTGCGGAAGAACTATATAGAATTAGTATTTTCTTGAATGTTTTTGATGTGCATATAAACCGTGTTCCTGTTGCTGGTGTAGTGAAAAGCATTTTATACCATCCTGGTAAATTCTTAAATGCCAGTTTAGATAAAGCATCTGATGACAACGAACGCAATGCCGTTGTAATAGAAACAGAAAAGGGCCCAAAAGTTTGTGTTATTCAAATTGCTGGTTTGATCGCGCGACGTATTGTGACATTTGTCAAACAAGAAGATCACATGAAACCAGGTGAACGTTTCGGACTTATTCGTTTTGGAAGCCGCGCAGACGTTTATTTACCAAAAGGGGTTACCCCTAAAGTTATGGTTGGGCAATATATGATTGGTGGCGAATCCATATTAGCGAATTTAAGTGATACAGATTCTGAATTGCCTGTTGGTATAGAGCAATAAATATGTCGTTTTTAAAGGATGACCTTTTAAAAAAAGTAATGAAAAGCCGCTTTAAGCAAAGGCCGTTTAAGGATAGAAAGGGCGTCTTTGCTGGGCGCTTTCCAGGCTCCTTTAAGGTTAAAAAAGTCAGGCTTACAGATAAATCGTTTGTTAGCTTATTGCCAAATTTAACAACGCTTTTGGGTTTATGCTTTGGTTTAACCGCTGTTCGTTTTGCGATGAATGGTAATTATGAATACGCAGTAATCGTTGTCTTAATTGCAGCGGTTTTTGATAGTATGGACGGTCGTATAGCACGGTATTTTAATTCAACCAGTTTGCTGGGCGCAGAACTTGATTCTTTTTCAGACTTGGTAACATTTGGTGTGGCACCAGCTATGGTTCTATATTATAAAGCTTTGCATCAGTATGATCGCATAGGTTGGATGATCGTTTTGTTTTATGTGTGTTGTATGGCGCTTCGCTTGGCACGGTTTAACGTGGTGAATCAGGAAGATGATTTGCCAGATTGGCATAACCAATTTTTTACAGGTACACCAGCGCCTATGTGTGCATTTTTAAGTTTTTGCCCCTTAATGTTTACTTTTAGCTGTAACCCTTTTTATAAATTGCCGACATATTTTTACGCAATCATTTTGGTGCTTGTTGCTTTACTTGCTGTTAGTCGTATTCCAACATTTTCAATGAAGACGATCACAGTGCAACGTAAGTATATACTGCCAATTTTGCTGATTGGCATTTTAGTATTTGGCGCCCTTGTCAGTTACCCGTGGGTGACAATAAGCCTTGGTGGTTTCGTTGGGTATTTAGCACTAATTCCTTTTAGTATTAAACATCATAAAAAGTTAAATCCAGGTAGTGCATAATTAAGCGAGGTAGCATTTTGGATCTTTTTACTCCGTTAAAGCAGCTTGTCGCGTTAAGTTCGTATAGTGAAAAACTTATTTACAAACTAATAGGCTCTCGCCTTGTTGATGCTTGGTTGCATGCGCCAATACGCATGGAAAAACGGCGTCTTATATCTTCTTTAAAAGAGTCTAATAGTGGAGAACTTATCACAATTGGTGTGACAGTATCTTATCATTTACCACGCCCTTCAATGCGTGGGCCTTACCGTGTGGTCGTAACGGATGGTGTTGAACAGTTGGAACTAACGTATTTTAAGGCCAATACACAATATTTAAAAAATATTTTCCCCGTGAATAAGCAGCTTTTTATCTCT
>CAZTIE010000052.1:0-9408 GCA_964613645.1 uncultured Verrucomicrobiales bacterium | reverse complement strand
ATATGGGGGGTGTTGGGTATAGATTGTGTATCAGAGTATGGATAGTTTGAATGTAGGCAGCTGATGGTACGGTTCCCGTTCCAATTGCCCAAACCGGTTCGTAGGCTATAATAAAATCTTTTTGTGTTTTTGGAATGGATTCTTTAAGTTGGTTTGTTATAATTTCTGTCGTTTGTCCGCTTTCTTTTTCTTGCAAGGTTTCCCCAATACAAATAATGGCCGTTAAGCCAGCGTCAAGTGCGGCTGTTGCTTTTTTTTGAACCAGCTCGCTTGTTTCATTATATTGGGCGCGACGTTCAGAGTGTCCTAAAATAACGTATTCTGTCTTTATACTTTTTAAAATAGTGGGGCTAACGCTTCCGGTAAAGGCACCTGATTTTTCAAAATGACAGTCTTGCGCACCAATATGATAGTTATCATGTTTGATTTTTGCTAAAAATGGGAAGGGTGGGCAAACTACAATATGATGATGCGTTGTGTGTTGAGAGAAGAAATCTTGGTATTGTTGCATAAGCTTCGCATCACCGTTCATCTTCCAGTTTGCAACAATATATTTTTTATCCATTTTTTTCATTTCTATACTTGATTTAAGGGCTGTATTTTCTTCATGCTGATACTAGTATATCTCTATATTGAACAAAAAATGCATTCTTTATGTCAAATTCTTTCTGTCTTTTTTATGTGTACTATTTTAAATGCAAATGTTTACTTAAAAGAAGGAAGCTTTTTGCAAGATGATGAAATTGAAGAAACCACACTTTTGGTTGTGAGTGATTTATTCAAAGCAGCAAAGGTAAGCCATACGCCAACCGTTTATTTTTTAGTAAACCGCGATATTAATGCAGCCGCAACTGTTCAAGGCACATTGATTATCTTTACAGGATTCATTTTAAATTGTAAAAATATTAATGAATTTATTGGCGTTTTAGCACATGAAACCGCACATATTAAGGGGGCGCATTCAGCACTTCGTGATTTTCATGCCGGCAATGCCACAATTCCTGGAATACTGGCAATTGCACTTTCTGGTGTGGCTGCCCTTGCAACGGGAAATGGAGAAATCTTTGCAGCGGGTGCAATGGGTGGCTTGGGTATGATGGAACGCGGAGTTTTAAAATATAGTAGAGCCCAGGAAGATACGGCAGATGCTGGCGCTTTGACAATTTTGGAGGTGTTAAAGTGGCCTGCTGACGGTTTGATGACATTTTTAAAGACAATTGATCAAAAATATAATATTCGTGGTCTTGATCCTTATTTGTTAACGCACCCCTTAACACCCTCTAGAATTGGTAAAATTCAAGCCTATTTGAAAGAGCATAAAAATAATTACCATGTGCCTTTAGAATATGCAAAGCACTTTTCAAGAATGCGCGGAAAAATTGCAGGGTTTACACAAGAACCTAATAAAACGTTACGTGATTATGCAGGGCAACATTCTGATGAAGCGCGTTATGGTCGTGCTATTGCTTACTATCGTTTACGTAAAATGGATAATTTAAAACGTGAATTAGATTTATTATTAAAGGATTCGCCAAATGATACTTACTTCTTAGAAATTAAGGGGCAGTTTGAATTTGAGTCGGGTAAGCATAAGCAAGCACTTGAGAGTTTTAAGCGTGCTAAACAGTACCGTAAAAAGAACAGCTTAGGGCTAGATGTTATGACGAGTCACGCTTTGATAGAAGCGAAGGGTGATATGAATCAGGTTGTTGATTTGCTCACACCACACTTAGAAAGAGATCCATCACAAGTGTTCGGTTGGCGCCTTTTAGGTATAGCATATGGCAAAATGGGTAAAACCGCTGATGCTGCAGGTTGTTTGGCTGAAGCAGCCTTTTTAATGCAAGATTATAAAATGGCAAAATCACACGCTTTAAAGGCAAAGCAAGCCACAAAAACATCAATTCGTGTACGTGCCGAAGGCTTGTTGAAGCAGCTTGATAAAGAAGAGTAACCCGTTGTTCTGTACCAATGTTCAAAAAAATGCTTTTAGGTGTATAGTACGCATCATAAGCAAGAGATGCTAAGGGCGTACTTTTTTGTTATGCTATAAATATATGGAGTTACAAGGTGAAGATAATGAAAGATAATTCTGGTTGGTTGTCGTATTTGATATTGAAAACTGAAAACAGGTTGCCAAAAAAGCAAACAATATGGTCTAAAGTTATTGGGTACACGCTAACGCAAGAAGTGTTTTGGTTTACTGGCATGGTTTTGTCTATTGTTGGTATTGTGTGGGCGTTTCACAGTATGGGATTTTTGGTTTTAGCCTAACAGGTTTTAATACTAAGCGTTAAGCATGTTCTACAAAGCTTGATATAATTTGCTTTATTGAACCTGTGTCAAACTGTACGACCACATAGTCACCTTCTTTGTCAGTGATACTGCCGTAACCAAAATTTTGATGATACACGCGGTCGCCTAGATCAAAGTTATTTCCAATGGCAACATAAGAAGATTCAATTTGACTTGGTTCGTCAAGTAAGTGAGATCTATCTTTTTGTTCCACACCATTTGCGCTATAGACGACTATATTTTCTAAAGGCAATTCTTTTAAGAAGCGGGACGGGTGGCACTTATTCCAGCCAGAATACATTTTACGCTGTTTTGTATGGGTGATAACGGCACGTTTTTTGGCACGCGAAATGCCAACGTATCCAAGTCTACGTTCTTCCTCTAGTCCCTCTTGTCCGTTTTCATCTAAGGATTTTGCATGGGGAAATAGCTTTTCTTCCCAGCCAGATAGGTAGACATAGTCATATTCTAACCCTTTGGCTGCATGAAGACTCATGATAGTTACTTGGTCTTCTTGTTTTTTCTGATTATTTTCCATCACCAAACTAACATGTTCTAAAAAGCCTTGTAGGTAATCAAATTCTTCTATAGCCGATACAAGCTCTTTTAAGTTTTCCAAACGTCCTGGTGCTTCTGTGGATTGGTCATTTGCCCACATGGCAGCATAACCAGATTCATCCAGCATCAGTTTGACAACGTCAACATGTGGGGTATTATTTTCAAGTAGGTTGCGCCAGCGTGCTATGTTGCTAAAGAAATTTAATATATTTAATTTTACTTGGCCTTTTGCACTATTTTGTGCATAGAGAAAGGCTGCTTTTGGTACTGAAATATTTTCAAATCGTGATATTTCATGGATTTTTTGAATGGTAGCGCCCCCAATGCCGCGCTTGGGCAGATTGATTATACGTTCAAAGGCCATGCCATCATCAGGCTGCACGATTAAGCGAATATAGGCAATGGCATCACGAATTTCTTGGCGTTCATAGAACCTAAAGCCGCCGATCACTTTATAGGGGATGCCCATGCGCAAAAACCGTTCTTCAAAGCTACGTGTTTGAAACCCTGCACGCACTAAAATGGCTGTATCCTGCAGTTTTACGCCTTTGCGCGTTAAGTCTTCAATTTCGGTGCAAATAAACCGGGCTTCATCGTCGCTGTCCCAGGTGGCCCGAATGATCACTTTTTCGCCATCAATTTGTTCAGTCCATAGCGTTTTGGGTAGACGTTCTTTATTATGAGAGATTAATTTCGCCGCCGTTTTAATAATATGCGATGTTGACCTGTAATTTTGTTCAAGTTTTACAACATATGTATTTGGGAAATCTTTTTCAAATTTTAAAATGTTGCCAACTTCAGCACCACGCCAACCGTAAATGGATTGATCATCATCGCCAACGCAACAAAGATTTTTATGATGCCCTGATAAAAGGCGTACCCACATGTACTGCGCAATGTTTGTATCTTGATACTCATCCACGTGGATGTAGCGAAATTGACGCTGGTATTGTTCAAGAATACTTGGGTGCTTTTGAAACAAGGTCAAACAGTGTAAAAGCAAATCTCCAAAATCAACGGCATTTAAAAGGTGGAGGCGTTTTTGATATTGTTCGTATATATTGCTGATGACACCTTGTTCGGAGACGGGTACTTGATCCCAGCGAATAGCGCGATCTTTCCATCTAGATATAATGATGGATACCATCTTGGCAGGTGTTTTTTTTTCGTCAATATGGTTCAGCTTTAATAGCTGTTTTAAAAGACGAATTTGATCATCAGGATCAAGAATAGAAAAATGAGGATTTAGGTCAACGTCTTCAGCGTAGCGACGCAGTATTTTTAACCCAAGGGAGTGAAACGTACCAAGCCACAGGCCGCCTTCTAAGCTTTGTCCCAGTGCTAGATGAATACGTTCTTTCATCTCTAGGGCTGCTTTATTGGTAAAGGTCACCGCTAAAATTTCAAAAGGCCGTGCAAGGCCTAAGTTCAAAATATGAACAACACGCGATGTTAAAACGCGTGTTTTTCCTGTTCCAGCACCAGCCAGAACCAGAAGTGGTCCTTCTGTTTGTTCAACAGCTTCCCGTTGCGGTGCATTCAATCGATCTAAATATTCTGGCACAATAAGGGCTGAACTATTTTGTGAAGGCTCCGTCATAGGACTAGACCACTTTTTAAAGCGTTATTTAGCGAAACTAAAGTCACCATACCGCTTGTTAAATTTAGATACTTGTCCACCGGTATCTAACATTTTGTGTCCGCCACCAGTCCATGCAGGGTGGGATTTTGAATCGATGTCTAATTTCATTTCATCGCCTGACTTACCCCAAGTGGAGCGTGTTTCAAATTTTGTGCCGTCAGTCATGACAACGGTAATTGTATGATAATCTGGGTGAATGTCTTTTTTCATGAAAAATCTTTCTTAACTTATGAATACTACTTATTATATGTTATGTTCTGTCACTTCTGCAAGAAAAATTACCACACCTTCAAAAATAAATGACGTTTTTTTTAAGAGTAGCTTTTTGTTATTGATTGATATTTAGTCTGGATGATGTTTCATGTTAGTCTAATTATATAGAATGTATAAGAGTTATAGAATGTCTGATCGTGCAACGCTAACGTATAAAGGTAAAACGATTGATTTACCTGCTTTAAAAGCAACTGAGGGAACAACCGTTCTTGATATTCGTTCTTTGTATAAAGAATTAAATGTTTTTACTTATGATCCTGGTTTTACATCCACAGCATCTTGCCATTCAAATATTACCTTTATTGATGGTGAAATCGGTAAGTTGCTATACCGTGGATATGATATAACAGATTTGGCAAAAAATTGTGACTTTATGGAAGTTTGCTATTTATTGTTAAAGGGAGAGCTGCCAACAGGCGTAGAGCGTGAAGATTTTGTAAAAGAAATTAATAAGCATACAATGGTTCACGATCAGATGCATAACTTTTTTAAAGGGTTTCGTCGTGATGCACACCCTATGGCTATTTTAATTGGCGTTGTTGGTGCTTTATCTGCTTTTTATCATGATAGCTTAGATATTAAAGATATTAAGCAGCGCGATCTTGCGACCTACAGATTAATTGCAAAACTGCCAACTCTTGCTGCTATGGCGTACAGATACAGCATGGGACTGCCGTTTGTGTTCCCTAAAAATGCATTAAGCTATTCTGCCAATTTTTTGCGTATGATGTTTGCGATGCCCTCAGAAGAATATGTCATTAACCCTGTTTTTTCAAAGGCTTTGGATCGCATCTTTACGCTTCATGCTGATCATGAACAAAATGCATCAACGTCAACTGTAAGGCTTGCAGGTTCTAGTATGGCGAATCCATTCGTATGTATAGCATCCGGCATCGCAACCCTTTGGGGGCCAGCACATGGTGGGGCGAATGAAGCTGTTTTAAATATGTTAGAAGAAATTGGTGATAAAAAGAACATTCCAGACTTTATTAAACGTGCTAAAGATAAGAATGACCCGTTCAGGTTGATGGGCTTTGGTCACCGTGTTTATAAAAATTATGACCCACGTGCCACCATTATTCGTGAAACGGCGCATGAGGTATTAAAAGAAGTCGGTGGCAATCAAGACCCATTATTAGAACTTGCGATGGAACTTGAACGTATAGCACTTCAAGATGACTATTTTATTGAACGTAAGTTGTACCCAAACGTTGATTTTTATTCAGGCATTATCTATAAAGCCATGGGTATTCCAGCGTGCATGTTTACGGTATTATTTGCTGTCGGGCGTACTGTTGGTTGGATTGCGCAGTGGCGTGAAATGGTTGAAGACCCAAGCCAAAAAATTGGCAGGCCTCGTCAGTTATACAAAGGTGAAAAACAACGTGCATTTAAAACTGTAGACAATAGATAATATTTTATCCCATTAACGTTTTGCAAACCTTTACGTGATACGATAAAATATGTTTAGATGTGTAAGTATTAAATACATTTATTTGCGCCCTTAGCTCAGCTGGATAGAGCGGCGGCCTTCTAAGCCGTAGGTCAGAGGTTCGAATCCTCTAGGGCGCACCATTTTTGATGGACAGTCTTATGAAAATCCTCGGACTTTATGCGCATTTAAATTTAGTCCATATCTACATGCGCGACGGTAATCAGGTTTTTTATGAAGAAAAGTATACGTTTGAAGAGCGTGCTTTAAGTCTACAGCTGCCAATTTTATTGAAACAAATAGTCCAAGATGATCAAATTGACTGCATTGCCTTGCAAAATGGTCCTGGTGCCTTTACAAGCTTACGCGTAACTTTAGCTTTCGCTCAGGGCTTGTGTACGGGGTGGGGGATTCCCATTTATGCGTGCTCTCACTTTGATCTGTTAAAAAATGCTTACAATATTCAAAATGGTACCATTGCTATTCAAAATAAAGCAGCACTATTGCCAGCAGTCGACGTAAAAAACGGTGTTTTTGGGTGTCCTATGCAGTTGCCCTCAAAAGATACAGAAGTATCGCTTATACGACCAAATGAAAGTGATGCTGTGAATTTAGGAAAAATTCTGTATGACATGGCTATACAAAATAAATCTGATTGGATAGAAGCTATCCAGCTTTCTCCCAATTATTGTTTTTTGCCAACTTATAAAAAGGCGCAGTAACGCAGCATTTATAAAAATAACAATCATGATGTTTGAGTATTGTGATACTATTAAAGGCATACTTATGGAAATTTTAAAAAAGTTATGTCTAAAAAGCGTATTGGTGTTTTAACAAGTGGTGGTGACTGTGCAGGGCTTAATGCTTGTATACGGTCTATTGTATTGCATGCAAAGGGTGATTATAACTGGGAAGTTTTTGGTATTCGTAATGGTACGTTAGCAACGCCTGTATATGCGCTAGAATTAGATGAAAACATGTGTTCAACAGCCATGATGCGTAGCGGTGGCACAATGCTTGGTAGCACCAATCGATCTGCAGATATATTTAATAGTGATGGCTCGCCTTCAGATTATGCAAAAGACTTTGTAAAAGGTTATCAGGAACTGGGACTAGATGCTTTAATTGGCATTGGCGGCGATGGCAGCATGAAGATACTGCGTAACTTAGCACAAATTGGAAATCTTAATTTAGTAACAATTCCTAAAACCATTGATAATGATTTAGGTCATACCGAAAAGGCCATTGGTTTTACAACTGCTGTTGATGTTGCAACAGAAGCATTAGATCGTTTGCAGGCAACAGCAGCAAGCCATCAGCGCGTGATGATATTAGAGGTTATGGGGCGTGATGCCGGACATATTGCTTTAAATGCGGGCCTTGCAGGTGGCGCCGATGTTATTTTAATTCCTGAAATTCCTTATTCTGTAGTGGGTGTTTGTGAACATATTAAAAAAATTCAAAAGGGTGGCCGTAATTTTGCACTTATTATCGTTGCAGAATCGGTTAAAAAAGAATCAGGAGAACCTGCAACGGTTAATAAAGAAGGTGATCGTCAGCGTTATGGGGGTATTGGTCATTATTTGAATGAACAAATTGAAAATTGTATTCAAGCAGAAACACGTGTAACGGTTTTAGGGCATGTTCAGCGTGGGGGGCAACCTGCTGCATGGGATAGAATTATGGCATCAGCCCTTGGTATAGGGGCCGTTGACCTTATTCACAAGGGTAAATTTGATTATATGGTGGCGTGGTCTAATAGAAAGATCATAGAAGTGCCTATTCAAGATGCAATTGATCGTTATCAGGCCGTAAACAAAAAAGATATTTTAGTAAAAACGGCCCAAGGGCTTGGTATATATGTAGGGAAAATATAACAATGACATTTAAGGTATTAACGTGTGATCAAGATGATATTCGTCTTGATCGTTTTATCCGAAGGCACTTTCCAAATTTTCCACAAAGTATTTTAGAAAAAGCCCTGCGCGGTAAGTACATAAAAGTAAATAACCTAAAGGCAAAAAGTAATGATCGATTGAAAAAAGAAGATCAAGTATCCTTTTTAAAAGATTATACACAATTTGAAGAAAATATTGATCAAAACGATGTGCGCGTACTATCAAAAACGGATCGCCAATTTATTGAAGAGCGCATTATTTTTGAGGATGAAGATTTTTGTGTGTTTAATAAGCCAGCCGGCCTTGCCGTACAGGGTGGAAACGGTATTAAAAGGCATATAGATGGTTTGTTTAAATATTTTAAAGAAGGTGTTATATATCGTTTAGTACATCGTTTGGATCGCGATACCAGTGGCGTATTAATCTTGGCAAAGACACCAGAGACGGCGCAATATTTTGCGAATTTATTTAAAACACGGAAAATTCAAAAAACTTATTTGGCTTTGGTTCATGGACGCATTAAAAATCAAAAGGGCACGATTGATGCTCCGTTAAAAAAAGATATGTGTGACGATATTGAAAAAATGGTTGTATCAGATGATGGAAAAGAAGCTATCACCAAGTATAAAGAACTGGCAAAAATTCAACGCCTAACGCTTGTTCAACTTCAGCCTTTAACAGGCAGAACCCATCAGTTGCGTGTTCATATGCAATACCTTGGTTATCCAATTGTTGGGGACTATAAGTACGGTGCACCAAAAAATAAGCAAAAGAACCGCCTCCACTTGCATGCTTATTCAGTGACTTTCCCTTATGGCAATAGACAAAAAGAAATTATGTTTAAGGCTGATATTACTGAAAAAGACATGTTTGAAATGGTGGATGACTATCTGCAACCATAAAAAGGACACCACTAATTTTATAGTCATCTTTATTGGTATGTTGCATTCTAATATTTCGGCGATTAATTTCAGAATTAAAGCATAAGGATATTTTATGATTACAATTGAACTTGCAAAAAAGCTAATAGCCAATCAATTTCCTGAGTATGCAAATTTAGATATTGTTTCAGTTGAAAAACAAGGTCATGATAATCGCACGTATCGTTTAGGGCCAGATTTACTCATTCGCATGCCAGTAGCAGGATCTTATGCATTAAAAGTACCTAAAGAACACAAGTTACTGCCAAAGCTATCTTCACAATTAAGTATCAATATTCCTGAGCCAATTAAAATAGGTGCACCTTCTAAAGATTATCCGTATCCTTTCTCAATTTATAAATGGCTTGAAGGTCAAAGCGCAAACCATTT
>CAZTIE010000051.1:0-9749 GCA_964613645.1 uncultured Verrucomicrobiales bacterium | reverse complement strand
TCACAAGCACTTCTCTTAAAAGCAGCTGCTTGAGGTGGTTTGAAGCCTACGCTTGAATCGCCGACTTCGGAGAGCCTACCCCCCACCTTTTCAAGAGCTTATGCTCTGTTCTTTAGGTCCCTAAAACTTCCTCCTATTGCTCTATGGCACACTGCGACAGAACTAAGCATAAGCGTTTACAGGTTATGGTAAAATGTCCGATATACTGTTTATTGAAAAAATATTATGGCGTCATCATCATTTCATCATCTTGTAAGTCGCCAAATCGCGTTAGTTGGTTGTTGAAATACAGTTTCACGTTACCAACGGGACCATGACGTTGTTTCGCGATAACAACTTCAGCCTTGTTATAGACAGAAGCCATCTTTTGTTGCCACTGAATATATTGCTCTGTTCCCTCTTGTGGCTGGGCTCTTGAGACATAATATTCTTCACGGTATACAAACATCACAACATCTGCGTCTTGCTCGATCGAACCAGATTCCCTAAGGTCAGATAACATTGGGCGTTTATCATCACGGCTTTCAACACCACGCGATAGCTGTGATAGGGCTAAAACAGGCACATTTAATTCTTTAGCAATACCCTTTAAAGAACGGGTTATTTCAGAAACTTCTTGAACGCGGTTATCTTGTGATCGTTTTGATCCGCCACCTTCAAGCAACTGCAAATAATCAATAATAATCATGCCAATATTGTGCTGACGTTTCATACGGCGTGCACGGTTTCGAAGTGCTGTAATAGAAAGACTTGCCGTATCATCAATTAAAAGGGGTACCGAATTTATTTTTCGTGAAGTATCAACGATTTTCGTAAAATCTTCAGGCCTGATATCGCCGCGCCTTAGTTTGTCTGATGCAACGCCAGACTCTGATGATAAAATACGGGCCGCTAATTGTTCCGCTGACATTTCTAAAGAAAAGAAAGCAACAGGCGCACCGTCTGTATTTTCATTAGCGTAAGCAAAGGCTGCATTATAGGCAATGTTTGTTGCAAGCGCCGTTTTACCCATTGAAGGACGACCTGCTAAAATTAAAAGATCACTTGGATGCAAACCACCAAGATATTTGTCTAAATCTTTGAGACCTGATGTTACACCAACAACTTGGCTATCACGCTTGTACGCAAGTTCTGCAGAGGTAATGGCCGTTGTTAACGCGCTTCCAAATGTTGTAAATGTTTTTGATCCAATACCATTGGATCCAAGATCAAATAATTTTTTTTCAGAATTTTCAATTTGTGTCATGGCATCTTCATCCAGCACAGATTTGCGCGCATCTAGGACGATGTCTTCACCAATGGTGATAAGTTCACGACGAAGATACAGATCATAAATCATCTGTCCGTAATCTTTAATGCTGACGATGCTAATCACATTGTGGGTAAGATCAACCAAATAACCAGCACCCCCAACACTATCCAATTCTTTAGAATCAGAAAAAAAGGCTTTAAGGGTTATAGGGTCTGCTATTTTTCCTGCATCAACCAAGGTGACAATTGCATGATAAATTTGACCGTGAATTTTATGTGAAAAGTGCTCTGCGCGCAAATAATCACTCACACGTTCATATGAATTATTATTTAATAAAAGTGCGCCCAAAACAGATTGTTCGGCTTCTAAGTTGTGCGGAATTGTGAAGATTTCTGTTGTGTCGCTATTTGCTTCTTTTAAATACGATTCCATGAACATCTCATTTTACTTTTAAAACAGTGTATATATCAAATTTGAGTCTACTCTTTTTTATCTGATTTTAAAAGATTTGATACGATTGAGACAAGAAATCACCGTTTTAGATTGATCAAAAATATGTGGTTGTAATGCAAAATTAATACCAAGCCAAAACCATAAAATACGTTGATAAAAAACATCTTGTGGTATTGAAAATAAGATAAATAATAGGGATAAGCCTAAGAAAAATGTCGTTTCTGTTTTTATCTTATTTAATCTTTCGACCCCTTTGATGATATGCCAACCCCACTTAATAGGCGTTGTGAAAATTAAGCAAAATCCGATGAGCCCCATTTCGGCTAAAATCCAAACAAATGAATTATGGATAATTAAGGCATGACCATGCATTCTGATCCAAAGTTCTTTGAAATTTCCAAGACCAGCACCAAAAATAGGATTTTTTATAAATAGAGTTAATCCGGTATAAATAGAATTCATCCGTTCATGCATGGACGATTCTGACGTAAAATCCTGCAGTATCCCATAAGTAGGCGCTTTAATAAATTCAAGTTGCATAAATTTCATACAGGATAGGCCAGAGCAAGCAATGACTGTGATTGCATGGAAGCCTAAAGAAAACGCACCATAGGTAATAATTTTTTTAAAACTAAGCCTATGCGTTAATATCATAAATATGTATAGTATGCTTAAGCTTATGATTGCCGTTTTAGAGTGTGTTAAGTATACAACATATGTTAAAAATCCGGCCACTTGATCTCGTTTAGTTGTGGAAAAATTGTCAAATATATTTACATGGTGAAGGGCCAGAATAAGAATAGTTAAGATAAAACCAAATGCGTTTCTATCTTGAGAAAAACCTTCAAATTCGCTGTGTAATAACAAAATTTTTGGTAATATATCGTAACTGACTCCAATCATCACAACAAATTTCCATAAACTGATAATGATAAGAGAGATAACTTGTAACTCTGCTATTGTAGATAAAATACTGTTTGATAATTTTTTAATAGAAAAGAAGCCTAAATACGAATACCCTGTTAGAATTAAAAATCCTAACCCTTTGTTTATGGCCCCAAAATTAGATATGTCAGTTTTAAAGAAGGCGGTCAAAATACCAATGCCTAATGCCGTGGTAATAGATGCGAACCAAAACAATGGAAACCCTTGAAGTTCATTCCATTGTTTTTGGATTAAGTGCAACACACAATAAACAAAACCAACGGCTGCCACTGGATCTGCAAGATTCACATTAATTGTGTACAGTCCCGATGAAAAATGAAATTGAAAACATATTAAAACAGAAGCAAGTAAGATAAGTCCTTTAAAAAGCAAATTATCAATAAGAATATTATGGATAATACCATTTTCTATTTGATTTTTATTATTGCTCTGTATTTTTTGTAAAAACCTCACCCAGTATTGTTTTAAGAAAAATAAAAAGGCAATTGATCCAATAGAACCGATCCCCACAATTAAAGAGAGTGTTAGCGCTTCTGTTTGCGTCAAACCAAAAGTGTCAAATAACATCACACAGGCAAGTTCTCTTAACCCAAATCCAGCAATGCTAATTGGCAAGCTAGAAATAAGGGCAATTATAAAAGAAAAGAAATAAAGTTTTATGGAGAATTCTACGCCATAAATAATTTGTGGGCCTAAAGAAAATATATAGGCCAGTACACACCATTGTATAAATGGTAGAATTAATATCGGTAATATTTTTATATTATTACCGATCACTTTTTTGACCTCAACCAATTTTATATATTTAAATTTTTTGAGCATCCAAAAGATGAGCACCAACGCTAAAAACATTTCTGTTGCAGCATATACCATGTCATTAGGAATTTTCAGACCACTGTTATAGTACCAAGGAAGGGACACCCCCCCTAAAATCAACCCACTTACAAGCATTAAAATACGCTCTGCAAGCATTAAACTTGAGGTGAGGGATGATGGTATATCTCTGCCCTTTAAAAAAATATTTTGTCCTAATAAGTTGCCTAACAAAGGGATATTAAATATGCCGTACCAAGCGCCATGCAGATTAGATTGTGCAATGGTATGAAATTTTATATTAATAAAAGATCGGTACAAATTATACGAACGTAGCGTCGTTAAAAAAAATATAGAAATAAAACCAAGAAAAACAGTGAAAAAATAAACGGTAAATTGCATTATTGATGCCTAAACTAAGAATAATAGTGGATATTATATACAGATATTTCGTGCAAAGTATTTTGGACGTAATAAGGTGCCCACATGTTAAAAAAAATTATAATAAATTCCTATTCTAGCACATTTTCCGAACTTGAATCATCAGATGCGACAGAACTAAGAAATTCAATTACCTTTCATCATCTAATGATTTCATGCCAATGATATTGTAACCCGAATCCACATAATGTATTTCTCCGGTCACGCCACTTGAGAGTTGGCTTAACAAATAAAGACCAGCACCACCCACATCTTCTAGTGTTGTATTGCGGCGAAGGGGTGCGTTTGCTTCTGTCCACTTTAACATGGCGCGAAAGTCACTAATGCCCGATGCTGCAAGGGTGCGTACAGGCCCTGATGATAGTGCGTTAACACGGATGCCGTGTGGCCCCATGTCATTAGCAAGATAGCGGACACTACATTCAAGTGCTGCTTTTGCAACGCCCATAACATTGTAGTTTGGCATTACTTTTTCTGCACCGTAATAAGTAAGCGTAACAAGTGAGCCGCCTTCGTTCATAATATCCATCGCGCACTTACACGTTTCTGTAAATGAATAGCATGAAATGTTTAAGGCATTTAAAAAATTTGCCTTAGACGTATTATAATAGGGGCCCTTTAATTCATTTTTATCTGAAAATGCTAAGGCATGAACGACAAAATCAATTTTGCCCCATTTAGCTTTGAGCGTATCAAACATTTTTTGAATATCTCCGTCCTTAGACACATCACATTCAATTAAAAAGTCTGATCCAAAGCTTTTAGCAATTGGTTCAACACGTGATTTTAACGCTTCTGCTTGATAGGCAAATGCAATATCCGCCCCTTGTTCGTATAGTTTTTGTGCAATACCATAAGCAAGGGAGCGATCATTCGCAAGCCCCATAATAATACCACGTTTACCTTCCATAATTTTTACTGACATTTTTCTCGTCTTATTAATAGTTATGAGCTAAGGTTAAATTATATTTCTTTAGGGTTTCAAGTAAAAATGGAAAAAAAATCTAGTCCCGCTCAAAAAACAGCCGTCAAAAAAACTAAAAAAAAGCCAGTCGCTAAAACAAAACCAGTCAAAATATTAGTGCCTGTTGTTGAAGAGATCACAAGTGTGATGCCTGAATCAGAAACTATTAACGTTGAACAGGTTAATACTTTTAACGATTATGAAGGTGATCCATGGGATGAAAATGGCCCCCTAAAACCTCTGCATCAATTAAATCCAATAAGACTGGGTTTTATTAAAGATCACTTAACGAGGATCAAAAAATTAGGTGGTGATGCTGGACAGCTTTATAACGGACTAAATATATTGGATGTTGGCTGCGGGCCGGGATTATTGTCAGAACCTTTAGCGCGTCTTGGCGCAAACGTCACTGGTATTGATGCTAGTGATCAATTTTTAAATGCTGCGAAAGATCATGCTAAAGCCCAAGATTTAACAATTGATTACCAACTCTCAAGTATTGAAGATGTTGCTAAAAAGCGTAAAAAATATGACGTTGTCTGCGCCCTTGAGGTTGTGGAACATGTCGATAATGTGGATCATTTCTTACAAAGCTGTATGGATGTTTTAAAGGATGATGGCGTCTTGTTTATCTCCACATTAAACCGTACGTTTATGTCTTATTTAAAAGCCATTTTACTTGCAGAAAGTATATTGAAATGGATTCCAGCAGGTACACATGATTGGAAGCGATTTTTAACACCTGCAGAAATAGCCTCTACCCTACGAGAGAATGATTTTTATTTTACTGATATAAAAGGCATAGATTTTCATCCTTTAAAGCAAGCCTGGCATTTAACGTCTTCTTTAAACACAAATTATATTGGATGTGCCGTTAAAAGGTAGATTAGATATAATTCTTAACAGGTTTTATGAATGACTTCTAAGATTTTCGTCGCTATATTGTTACTATTAAGGCAAATCATCAAAAATAAGCAACACTATTGTTGCATTAACACTTAAATATTGTTAGAATTCAACTATCATACATTCAAAGTTTAGGCCCCCTACGGCCGCCCGATGGGTTGTTTTTTACAGTCTATAACGCTTTGAAGAGGTTTAATCGGTAAAGTATTAGGAGTATTTATTATGGCTATGCCAACTTTTACCATGCGTCAGCTTTTGGAAGCTGGTGTTCATTTCGGTCACACGGTACGCCGTTGGAATCCAAAAATGGAACCATTTATTTTTGGTGTCCGCAATAAAATTCACATTCTTGATTTGCAGCAAACATACCCAATGTTAAACACGGCACTGAAAGCGCTTCGTGATGTTAGTGCAAAAGGTGGTCGCGTATTGTTTGTTGGAACAAAAGCACAGGCTGCTGACAAAGTTAAAGAAACAGCAAAAAAATGTGGTCAATACTATATTAATCACCGCTGGCTTGGCGGCATGATGACAAACTGGAAAACAGTGAATCAGTCTATTAAACGCTTGAAAGAACTTGATGTTGAATTAGCAAACCCAGGTGCACTGACAAAAAAAGAAATTTTGAAGCTAGAACGTCACCGTACAAAGCTTGAGCTTGTGATCGGTGGCATTCGCGAAATGGGTGGTGTTCCAGATATTTTATTTGTAATTGATACAGTTAAAGAATCAATTGCTATTGAGGAAGCAACACGCTTAGGTATTCCTATTGTTGGTGTTACAGATTCAAACGCAAATCCAGATCATATTACATATCCAATTCCTGGTAATGATGATGCTATTCGTGCAATTGACATGTACTGTAATCTTGCTGCTGAAGCTGTTTTAGACGGACTTCAAGAAGAAATGATTGCTGCTGGTATTTTACACCAAACAACGAATAAAAAGAATTGATTGCTGCTGGTGTTGATATTGGTGCATCTGCAACACCTGAACTGGAAACAGAACAAGCCCAGGCTTAATTTTGGTTACACGTTAACTCTACATAAGTAACCAGTTTCTTAGGCTGGTTGCTTTTTTTAATACTTAAAGGAAAATACTATGTCTCAAATTACATCTTTAATGGTTAAGTCTTTGCGCGAACAAACAGGTGCAGGCATGATGGATTGCAAAAAAGCCCTAACAGAAGTTGATGGCGATATCGAAGCTGCTGTTGATTGGCTGCGTAAAAAAGGTTTATCGGCTGCTGCAAAAAAAACTGGTCGTGTTGCATCTGAAGGTCTTATTGCAATCTCTGTTTCTGAAAAAAGTGCTGCAATTATTGAAATTAACGCTGAAACAGATTTCTTGGCACGTGGCGAACAGTTTCAAACGCTTGCTTTAGAACTTGCAAAGACATCTTTAAAGCATAAAGCAGAAAATGCTGAAGCATTAAAAGAATCGTCTTTTGATTCTGAAGCTGGTACAGTTGGCGCTGAAATCATGCGCCAAATTGGTATTATTGGTGAAAACCTAAATCTTCGTCGCGCTGAATATTTTTCAGTAAACTCAGGCGTTGTGTCAACATACATGCATGCAGCTGTTGCGCCAAATCTTGGTAAAATTGGTGTTGTGGTTGCTTTAGAATCTACAGCTGATCAAGAAAAGTTAGAAGAACTGGGTAAAAAAATTGCTATGCATGTAGCAGCTGCTGCACCACAAGCATTAAGTATTGAAGATGTTAATCCTGAGCTTGTTGAACGTGAAAAGAAAGTTCTTGAAGAACAGGCACGTGCAAGTGGTCGTCCAGATAATGTTATTGAAAAAATGCTTGAGGGTCGTATTCGCAAATACTTTGAAGAAATCGTTCTGCTTGAGCAAAACTATGTAATTGACGGCAAAACAAAAATTAAAGATGTTATCGCTGAAGTTGCAACAGAGTTGGGTACGGATATTAAATTAACGTCATACGCTCGCTTTGTGTTAGGTGACGGTATTGAAAAAGAAGAAACAGACTTTGCTGCTGAAGTGCAAGCACAAGCTGGTATATAATTTATAATGGGGGGGCTTTATAAGCCCCCTTATTTTTGACAAGGCTGTTATTATGAATAAGGTAAGGAAAACAATGCGTACTGTAAAAATATCTAGTAATTCTTTTAAATATCGGGGTAGTATTTTTTGGCTTGTCTTCTTTCTTGTGATTTTTTGTCCAATCGGAATCCTGCTACTCATTAGAAACTTAGCCCGCTTAAAAAACAGCACAACATCATACTTGGAATACGCGGGTAGTTGGAAGTGGGTGTTTTTCTGGGGTGTCTTCTTTTTTCCGATTGCATTCATTTTATTATTCTTTAATGGCCTGTCTTTAATTGAAGAGCAACGTGAAACAATAAATGTAAAGCAATCTGATGAAAATATCATTATTGATAGACAACGATAAAAATCATGACATATAAACGTGTACTCTTAAAAATTTCTGGCGAATCTCTTGCTAGTACATCACGTGATATAGATCAGCCTTTTGGCATAAATGAAGATATGCTGACAAAGGTTGTGACAGATATCAAATCTGTCCATAACCAGGGTATTCAAATTGCTATTGTTGTTGGTGGGGGAAATTTTTTTAGGGGTGCTAGTACTCACCTTCCAACACTTGACCGTGCAACAGCTGATTATGTTGGTATGCTTGCAACTGTTATGAATGCAACAGCCCTAAAAAGCGTTTTAGACCATCACGGTATTGATGCGCGTCATATGTCTGCAATACCTGTGAGTGCTGTTGCAGAACCTTATATTCGATCTCGTGCTATACAACATATGGATAAGGGCCGTGTCCTTATTTTCTCTGGCGGTACGGGGAATCCCTTTTTTACAACAGATACAGCAGCGGTACTGCGCGCAAGCGAAATTGAATGTGATTTGTTGCTAAAGGCCACAAAAGTTGATGGTATTTATTGCAGCGATCCCAAGAAAAATCGACATGCGCATTTTTATAAAAATATATCCTATTCAAAAGTCCTGCAAGAAAGACTGCAGGTTATGGATTCAACCGGCATATCTTTAGCCCGTGAAAATAAATTGCCTATTGCAGTTTTTTCTATCTATGAACACGATAATTTTGCTAAAGTCCTAAATAATACAACCAAATTCACCCTTATTACTGAGGAATAAATTATGTCTTTTAAATTTCATGACCGTCTAAAAGAAACAAACCGTAAAATGGAATCAGCAATTGATGTTTTACATAAAGAATTTGCCGGTATTCGTGCTGGGCGCGCACATCCAAATTTATTAGAACCAATAAGAGTTGAATCTTACGGAACTGTTATGCCGTTATCACAGGTGGCCTCTGTTAGTGCGCCAGAACCCCGTTTACTTGTCATTCAAGTTTGGGATAAATCTATGGTAAAACCAATTGAGAAGGCTTTGGTTGATGCAAATATGGGATTAAATCCACAACCAGATGGGCAAATGATTCGCATCCCCCTTCCAATGTTAACGGAAGATCGTCGTAAAGAACTTACAAAATTAGCATCAAAATATACAGAAGAATCTAAAATTAGTGTTCGTAATGTTCGTCGTGACGGTATGGAAATGCTTAAAAAATTAGAAAAAAATAAAGAAATTTCAGAAGATGAATTACATACTTTGTCAGATGACGTTCAAAAAATCACAGATAATCACATTAAAAAACTAGATGCGATGTTAGAAGAAAAACAAAAAGATATCATGAACGTTTAACGCATTTAAGTATACATAATCAATACAAACGAATACATAGAGACATAATGTTTTTTTTGCATGATGTCTCTTAGATTAAACTTATACTGAATTTAAATGTGCACCATGCTCAACGCACAAGATGGCATTTGTGCAGCCACATCATAAAACTAAAGGTAATGGATTAAATCCTTTATTCATTATTTATTAGCGACTTTCATTGTGTTGTGATAGTCTGTTAATAATTCAACATGAAACTAAGGATTTTACAATGAA